>NZ_JBJLSH010000007.1:0-101177 GCF_050871905.1 Kineococcus haloalkalitolerans | reverse complement strand
TGGTCCGGTGGTCATAGCGGTGGGGAAACGCCCGGTAACATTCCGAACCCGGAAGCTAAGCCCACCAGCGCCGATGGTACTGCCCGGGAGACTGGGTGGGAGAGTAGGACACCGCCGGCCACACTTCTTCGAGCAAGGGGTGTCGGTCCCTGGCACCACCCGTGAGGGTGGGTGCCGGGGACCGGCACCCCTTCCTCATGTCCGGGCGCACCCCCCGACGGTGGGCCTTGAGGCGAGTCTCGAGCGGGCGGTGCGCTGACCGGCCGCCACGCGCAGGAGGGCCAGCGTCTCCTCGTCCGGGGAGCCGGTCCTGACGGTGTGGACGACGAGGCGCACGTCGCTGGCCCGGCACCGGCATGACGTCGCAGTCACAGGTGACGTCCCCGACGAGGGGGTGCTCGACCGTCTTGTGCGCCGAGACGTGGCGGCCCACCGAGCCCCGCTCCCGCAGGCCGACGAGGCGGTGCGCGTGCTCGGCCTCGATCGCGCTCAGCTGCAGGGACCGGGCCAGCGACGCCACGCCCTGCGCCGACGGGTGGCGTGCCCGCCCCTGCTCGAGCCGGACCACGTGGTCCACGGGCAGACCCGCCAGCTCGGCCAGCTCTTCCCCGGACCGCTCGGGCCCCGTGCCTGGTGAGGCGGGGGCTCAGGCGGGCTTCCACCCCATGTGCGGGGCGACGTCCTCGGCCGTCGCGCGCAGGATCCGCTCGTGCGCCTCGACAGGTCCGTTCGCGGGGAGCACGACGACCAGCTCGTCCACCAGCGGCAGGGCCGCGTCGCGCAGGAGGGCCTCGACGAGGTCGTCGGGACGGCCGGCCAGGGCGGGGCTGAACCGCATCGGCGGCCCACCCTCACCCTTGGGGCGCCCGTCCGCCGTCATGCCGGAGCGGTAGCCGTCGAGGAACTCGCGGTGGTCGGCTTCGTCCCGCGCGTCGAGCTGCGGCAGGAGGATCCGGCCGGCGCTGACCCGGCCGTCCCCGTGCCCGGCGGCGGCGCGGGCGGCGCGGTAGGCCTCGACCTGGTGGGCCTGCGCCACGTCGAACGGCTCGCCGGTCTCCTCGGTGTTGAGGGTGGACACCTGCAGGTGCAGGCCCTGCTCGCCGGTGCGCGCCGCGCTGGCCCGCGAGCCGGCCCCGTACCAGAGGCGGTCGACGAGGCCGGGGCTGTGCGGGGTGGTGCGCAGGTCGCTGCCGGCGGGCAGCGACATGAAGCCGTCGGGGGCGTGGCCGACGGCGCGGCCGGCCAGCGCGTCGCGCAGCAGCGCGGTGCGGTGCTGCGCCTCGCCGGAGAACCCGCGCGGGGACGGCCCGTGCACGGTGTCGAGGACGGAGGCGGTGACGGGGATGCCGCCGCTGACGCCCAGCTCGAGGCGACCGCCGCTGAGCAGGTCGACGGTGGCGGCGTCCTCGGCCAGGCGCAGCGGGTCCTCGTAGCGCATGGGGATCACGCCGGTGCCCAGGTGGACGCGCCGGGTGCGCTGGGAGGCGGCGGCGAAGAAGGTCATCGGGGAGGACAGGAACGGCTCGTGGTGGCGCACGCGCACCCAGGCGGTGTCGTAGCCGAGGTCCTCGGCCAGCTCCACGAGCCGCAGGCCGTGCTCGAGCGCGGCCGCCCCGCCGGTGTGGTCGGGCACGAACGTCAGCAGCCCCAGACCCAGGCGCCCCGCACGTCGACCCACACCGCACCGTCCTCAATGGTTGTTGTTGCTTCAACTATACGCCGTGGGGGACGTTGCGGCCACCGCCAGCCGGGGCGATCGTCCCGCCGGGTGTTGACTGGCCGCGTGCACCCCCTGGTGAGCGTCGACGAGCTGCGCGCCGAGCTGGAGGGCGCCGACCCGCCCGTGGTGCTGGACGTGCGCTGGAGCCTCGGCGGGCCCGACGGGGCCGCCGAGCACGCCCGCGGGCACGTGCCCGGCGCGGTGTACGTCGACCTCGACACCCAGCTCGCCTCCCCACCCGGCCCCGGCACCGGCCGGCACCCGCTGCCGGACCCGCTCGCCCTGCAGGAGTTCCTGCGCGACGCCGGGGTGCGCGAGGGCTCGCGCGTCGTCGTCACCGACGCCGGCCCCGCCACGAGCGCCGCGCGCGGGTGGTGGGTCCTGCGCTGGGCCGGTCTGCGCGACGTGCGCGTCCTGGACGGCGGGTGGGCCGCGTGGGTCGCCGCCGGCGGCCCCGTCGAGACCGCCGCGCCGCTGCCCGCACCCGGCGACGTGGTGGTGCGGCCGGGCGCCCTGCCCGTCCTCGACGCCGACGAGGCCGCCAGCCTGGCCCGCGAGGGCGTCCTGCTCGACGCCCGCGCGCCCGAGCGGTACCGCGGGGAGGTCGAACCCGTCGACCCCGTCGCCGGGCACGTGCCCGGTGCCCGCAGCGCTCCCACCACCGCGGTCGTCGGTGCCGACGGCCGCTTCCTGCCGCCGCAGGAGCTGCGGGACCGCTTCGCCGCCCTCGGCGCCCTCGACGGCCGGCCCGTCGGGGTCTACTGCGGCAGCGGTGTCACCGCCGCGCACGCGCTGCTGGCCCTCGAGGTCGCCGGCGTCCCCGCCGTCCTGTGGCCGGGCTCGTGGTCGCAGTGGGTCGCCGACCCCGCCCGGCCCGTCACCACCGGCCCAGAGCCGGGCTGACGGGAAACTCCCGGGAACTCGTGCATCCGGGGGCGCCCCCGCGCCGGAAGAGGGGGCACAGGGACGCCGCACCGGCGTCCCACCGCCCGAGGAGGACCCCGTGCGCAAGGTTCCCAGCACCGCCGCCCTCGTCGCCGCGCCGTTCGTGGCGCTCGCGGCCCCGCTCGCCCTGGCCGGCACCGCCGCCGCCTCGACCGCGGGCACCGCGACCGTCTCGATCCTGCACGGCGTGCCCGACACCCCCGTGGACGTCTACGCCAACGGCGACGCGCTGCTCACCGGCTTCACCCCCGGCACCCTGACCGACCCGCAGGAGCTGCCCGCCGGCAGCTACGACCTGGCCGTGTACCCGGCCGGCGCGGACCCGGAGAGCACCGAGCCGGCCATCTCCGCCGACGGGGTGCAGGTGCCGGCCGGCGCGAACGTCACCGTCGCCGCCCACCTGTCGGCCGAGGGCACGCCCGTGCTGACCCCGTTCGTCAACGACCCGTCCGACCTGGCGCCCGGCGAGGCCGAGCTCACCGTCCGCCACACCGCCGCGGCCCCGGCCGTCGACGTGCGCGCCGGCGGCCAGCCGGTCCTGACCGGGCTCACCAACCCGGACGAGGCCAGCGCGACCGTGCCCGCGGGCACCGTCTCCGCCGACGTCGCGCTCGCCGGGACCTCCGACGTGGCGATCGGCCCCGCCGACCTGAACCTGCCCGAGGGCGTGCAGACCATCGTCTACGCGTGGGGCTCGGCCGAGGACGGCAACCTGCAGCTGGCCACCCAGACCGTCCACGGCGGCGGTTCCAGCCCGAGCGGCGTCCCCTCGGGCGAGGCCGGCCTCGCCAGCGCCGGGCTGCCCGGCTGGGTCGCCGGTGCCGGCGCCCTGGCCCTCGTGACCGCCGCCGCCGGTCTCGTCGCGATCCGCCGCACCCAGCCGGCCGACCGGTCGTGACCGGGCGAGCGCGGGCGCTGCTGTGCGCGGTGTCGGCGCTCGCCGGGCTCGCCCTCGTGGGGGCGTGGTGGGGCAGCCGGCCCGCCGAGGAGTTCGGGCCGGCTGCCGCCGCACCACCCCCCGCGGCGGTGGCCACCAGCGCGCCGACCGCCGGACCGGGCGCCGGTCCGGACCCCGCCGCGCGCCCGTCGTGGACCGCGCGACCGGCCACCCCGACGGTGCCGGTCGCGCTGCCCGCGCCCGTGGGGCTGCGCATCCCCGACCTGGGCGTCGACGCACCCCTCGTCGACGTCGGCGTGCGCGACGACGGCGCCTTCGACGTGCCCGCCGACGGCGACGTCGTCGGCTGGTACCGCTGGAGCGCCGCCCCCGGCGGTGAGGGCACCACCGTCGTCGCCGGTCACGTCGACACCGCCGCGGCCGGGCCCGGCGCCCTGTACCCGCTGGCGGGGGTGGCCGAGGGCGCCCGCGTGGAGGTGCTGCTGGCCGACGGGTCCACGGCGGCCTACGAGGTCGTCGCCCGCCGCTCGGTGGAGAAGACGGCCCTGCCGCTGGACGAGGTGTTCCGGCGCGCCGGGCCGCACGAGCTGGTCGTCGTCACCTGCGGTGGCGACTTCGACCCCGTCACGCGCAGCTACGAGGACAACGTCGTGGTCCGCGCGCAGCCGGTCCGGTGAGCGCCGCGGTGGTGGAGCGGACCGGTCTCCGGCTGGCGGACGGGTCGCCGCTCCGTACCGTGGAGGTCATGACTCCGCGCGCCGTCGTCGCCCTGCGGCGCGCCTGGGCCGGCCGCGAGGAGGCCGACGCGCTCGTCGCGCCCGCCGCGGTGCACGAACCGACCCGCCCGGACCTGTCGGTCGCCGACGACGCCACCGTGGCCGCCGCCTTCGCGCAGGGCGCCGAGGACGCCCTCGCCGAGGCCTTCACCCGCTGGTCCGGTCTCGTGCACGCCCTGGCCCTGCGGCGGCTGCCCGACGCGGACGCGCAGGACGTCGTGCAGGCGGTGTTCGTCTCCGCGTGGCGCTCGCACGACCGCTACGACCCGGCCCGCTCGGCGCTGCCGGCCTGGCTGGTCGGCATCGCCCGGCACCGCATCGCCGACGCCCTCACCGCCCGCCACCGCACCGCCGAGGTGGTCGCCGAACCGGGTAGCCTGCCCGCCGGCGAGACCGGGACGTCCGGCCCGCTGCCGCACGACCTGGTCGCCGACCGGATCGTCCTGCTCGACGAGCTGGACCACCTGGGCGAACCGCAGCGCACGCTGCTGCGGATGGCGTTCTTCGACGACCTGACCCACCGCCAGATCGCCGAGCTCACGGAGCTGCCCGTCGGCACCGTGAAGAGCCACCTGCGCCGGTCGTTGCGGCGCCTGCGAGACCGGCTGGAGGACGACGGTGCCCGGACCTGAGGACGGCGGCGCCGCGAGCAGCGGCGAGCACCTCAGCGACGAAGAAGCCGTCCTGACAGCTCTCGGAGAACCGGCCCCCCCGCGGGTGGCCGAGCACCTGGCCGCGTGCGCGGCCTGCCGCGAGGAGGTCGACCGCTTCGCGCGCACCGCCGCCGCTGCGCGCAACACCGAGCAGGTCGCGCCCGTGCCCGTGCCGGCCGGCACGTGGGAGGCGGTCGCCCGCGAGGCCGGGGTGCGCTCGCACCCGCAGCGGCCGGTGCCGGTGCCCGTGCCGGACGCCGTCCTGCCGCCGCAGCCCCGCCCGCTGCCGGTGTCCCGCCCGGCGCGCTGGCTGCCGGTGGCGGCCGCGCTGCTGGTGGGCGTCACCGCGGGCGCGCTGGGCGCCCGGGCGTGGGACCGCGGCGCGGAACCCGTGGCCGCCCCTCCGTCCGCTCCCCTCGTCGCCTCCGCGGTCCTGGACCCGTTGGACTCCGACGGGACCGGCATCGCCGACGTCCACGAGGTCGACGGCCACCACCAGCTCGTCGTGCGGGTCAGCGGCGTCGCGCCCGCCGCCGACGGGGTGCTGGAGGCGTGGTTGCTCGACGCCGACGGCGGCCTGATCGCCCTCGGCCCGCTGGTGGGGGAGGAGTTCACGGCGGTGCTGCCGGCCGACGTGGACCTGGACCGCTTCTCCACCGTCGACGTCTCCCGGGAGCCGCTGGACGGCGACCCGGGGCACTCCTCGGACTCGGTGCTGCGCGGCCAGCTGTCCCCGCGGGCCGAGAGCGCCTGACCCGGACGGGCGACGTCGCCGCCGCGGACGGGTGGTGCCCGCCGCCGCGGGTGCAGGGGCCCGGGGCGCCGGCCGATCCGCTGCTCGTGGAACGGACGACGACCGGGACGGTGCGGGGCCTGCTGCGCGGCCTCGCCGCGGGTGAGGCGCTGGGCGCCGCTGACGGTGGCGCGGGCGGCGTGCTGCGGCACGGGGTGGCCGCGCAGCTGGCCTGCGCCAGCGCCGAGGGGGTGCTGCGCGCCGGGGCGGGCGCCGACCCCGTCGCCGAGGTGCACGCCGCGTACCGCCGCTGGTCGCAGCGCCACCGGGCTCCCGTGGCGCCCGGTCCGTCCCCGCTGCACGAGGACCGCGGCCCCTCCGGCGCGACCTCGCGCGCGCTGGCCACCGGCGCCGCCGGGACGCTGCGCGAGCCGCTGACCACGAGCGCGGGCTGGCACGCCGTGGTGCGCGCGCTGCCCGTGGCCGCGCTGGGCCTCGCCGGGGAGGGCGCGGACGCCGCGGTGGCGCTCACCGCCGCGCGCACGGCCGTCCTCACGCACGGGAGCGTCACCGCGGCGCCCGCCGGGGTCGCCGCGCTCGTCGCGGCCGCCGCCCTGCGCGGGGCGCCGCTCGCCGAGGCGGTTGGGCACGCGCTCGCCGCGGCGGTGCTGGCCGGGCTGGACGCGCGCGCCGTGTGGGCGGCCGACGCCGCCGTGCGGGCCGCGCACCGCGCCCCGGGGGACCCTCAGCTCGCCGAGGTCCTGGCCGGCGGCCCCGCGTGCACGGGTGTGCTGGCCGCCGCCGTCTACGCCGTCCTGTCCCACCCGGCCGAACCGCGCCTGGCGCTGCGGCTGGCGCTCACCGGTCCGCGCGCGGCCGGGGCGGGCGCGCTGGCCGGTGCCTGGCTCGGCGCCGCGCACGGCCCCGCGGCGCTGCCGGGGCGGGTCGACGTCGCCGACGTCCTCGACGCGCTCGCCGACGGGCTCGGCGGCCTCCGCTGCGCCTGACGCCGTTCAGGGCGCCGGTCGCTCCGGTGCCGGGACGGGCAGGTGCTCGGCCAGTCCGGCGGCGATCGAGGCGGTGACGGAGCCGACGAGAGCGGGCAGCGCCGCGGACGCGACCGCCAGCAGGACGACGGCCAGCAGGAACCGGGCCAGGGTGCGGCGGACGGACCCGGTGACGGGGGGACGGCCCGCCGGTCGGGTGGCTGTGCGCGTGGTCGGGCGCCGGGCGGTGCCGCGGGCGCGGGCCGGGAGCTCGCGGGTGGCCGCGCGGGTGCGCGCGAGGTCCGCCGTCGTCGGCGTCGGGGGTGTGCGCCGGGACGTCAGCCGGTGCAGCTCGGCCGCGGTGGCCTCCACGGCGGCCGGGGACAGCACCGCGGGCAGCGCGGTCAACGCGTCGACGAGGTGCGCGCGGCCCACCACGGTGACCCCGGCGACGGGACGCGGGCGCACGTCCTGCTGCACGAGGCACAGCACCCCGGCCACGGTCGTCCGCCGCCTCGGCGGCAGGTGGGCGGTGACGGCGGCCGCGGCGTCGCGCACCCCGGCCAGCTCGCCCGCCTTGGACCGGGAGCCGACGCGGAGGGTGTCCGCCTGCACGTCCACGGTCCCGGACCAGTTCTTGCTGTCGACGACGACGACCCCGCCGGGTCCGACGGCCAGGTGGTCGATGTTGGCCCGCTGCCGGCCGGGCCAGTGCACGTCGTGCAGGACCCGCCAGCCGTGCGGGACGAGACCGTCGAGGACCTCGCCGACGAGGCGCTCGCCCTCCGCGCCGGCGGCCCACGCGTGGTGCCGCCGTTCGAGGTCCGCGAGCCGGGCCCGCAGGTCCTGCACCTGCTCCGCGTACCGGGCGGCCTGCTCGGCAGCGCCCTGGCCGGCGGCACGGTGCTCCACGGCGTGAGCGTCGGCGGGTGCGCGCACCGGCTGGAGGGGTGGTCACCCGACCGGCCCAGCGCCGCGGTCAGCGGGTCAGGACGGTGGTGCCCGCGCGGGCCGTCAGGGTCCCCGCGGCGGTGGCGACGTCGACCGTCCCGGGCACCGGTTCGGGCGGCAGGCCCGCGACGGACGCGGTCGCCGTCCACGTCGTGGTCAGCGCCACCTCGTACGTGCCCGGGGTCGTGTACGTGTGGGTGGTCGTCATCGCCGGCCACGGCGCGCCAGGGTCGGCCGTCGGGCCGAGGACCGCCCCGTCGCCGAAGCTCCACGTGAAGCTGACGGGGGTGGCGCGGATCGTCACCGGGAATCCCAGCAGTTCCGTCTCGCGGACCACCGGGCCGGTGTCCGCGAACACGTTGACGGGCACGTTGAGGACGACGTTCCCGGTGCCGGGTTCCAGCGTGGCGCGTGCGGGCGGTAGGCCGAGGCGCGCGACGTCCTCGATCGTCACGGCGGGCAGCACGACGACGGCCGTGCCGTCGGCTGCGCGGGCGGCGGGGACGCACGAGTTTCCTGCCGACGCCCATGGCCCCTCCGTGCCTGCCGACCGGGTCCAATTGGCCATGAGGGTTTCGCCGACGGAGCAGGCTTGGTCGCCACAGTTGTTGTCGCCACATGCTGGTTGAGACCGGCGTTCAAGGCTGGGTGGTCGTGGTGCCGATGGGGCGCTCTTACGCTGTGGCTTGGAAGGTGCTGTGCGAGGAGAACAGGTCTTCCGAATGTTTACCGAGAAGTCCTTCTTTCCAGCCGCGCTAGACCGAGACGGTGTACAAGCGGCCGATGCGTCAGGAGCGGGTGCGATCGAGGTGGCTAGGAGGACGGCTACACCGATCCCTACATACGTCAGACGATCTCCGCGATCTGCCACTTTCCGTTCTCCATGACGATGTAGACGGGACCCTCTTCGTATTCGTACTCAGGGAACTCTGCGAGCACTTCGCCGTCTCGCGAGAGAGCGCGTCCTGCCACGGTGCGAGTGATGAGTTCGACCGTCATCTTTTGCGTTTCGGGGAAAACTTCGGTGACCATGGTGCTGCGCAGATACGTCTCACCGCCTTCGTAGATAGTCCCGTTTCGCAAGGCGGCGTCCATCGACTCGGCCCACTCGGCACACGTCTGGCACGTCGGACTGCTGATGGCGCGCAGTGGCCGGCTGTCGTTGTACTTCCAGCCGTATGACATGACGGGAACGAGGTACGCGACAAAAAGCGATGCCTCGTTCTCCTCGAACCGCCCGTTCTGCTCGTACACCCACTCCATCCCCGGCCCGGTCGGCGTGGGCGCCGGCGCTGGCTCCTCCACGACGGGCGCCAAGACGTCGACGGGTGTCGGTTCCACAACCGGCGGCGGCGCGACGGAGGGCGCCGGCGCGAGCGCGGCGACGGGATCCGCGTCGCCGGAGCACCCGGTCAGCGCGGCGAGCGCGAGGACGGTCGCGAGGAGGGGGTGGGCACGCACCCGCGTAACGCTAGGCGCCGCGGCTCACCGCGGTCGCCGACCGGCGGGCCGGTGTGGACAACCCGTCCGCCGTCCGGGTGACGGCGGAGCAGCAGTGGTCTGCGGCGGAGTTCGTGGTCCGGCTCGCTCCCAGGTCGAGGAGGTGGACCGGTGGTGGGGGTGCTGGTGCTCGACGACGTGGCGGCGGGCGGGTGAGCTACCGGGGGAGGGTCAGAGGGGGAGGGTCCGGGAGCGTGCTCCGCTGGAAGTGGTGCCCCGGTCTTCGCGGGCGGCACTGTCCTCGCCGGTGGCGCTGGCGCAGCACGGGCTGCTCGAGGTGAGGGGGTGCAGCCGCCGGCCCAGTGACCCCTCGCCGTGGTCCCGACAGCTCGCGCCGTCAGCCAGTGGCACCCTTCGCAGGCCGCGGCGGCAGGGCCTCCCGCGGGCGCGTCGGCGTCGTCGCCGCCACCGTGCTCGTCCTGCTCCACTGCGACCACGAGCGCACGAGCTGGGCGCGGACGATCGTCACGGCTCCACGGTGGAGGACTCGTTGACCCGGTCGGTGACGTCGCGCAGGACCTCCGGCCAGTCCACGCCGCCGTGGTCGCGGCCGAGGCGGACGGCGACGACGTCGGTCGCCGGGTCGACGTAGACGAACTGCCCCTTGTTGCCGCGCGCGAAGAAGCGGCCCTCGCGCTCGGTGTCCACCCACCACCAGAGCTGGTAGTGCTCTGCCGGATCGGCGCTCGTGTCGCGAGCCGTGGCCTCGCGCACCCATTCCGCGCTGACCACCTGCCGGTTCCCGACCCGGCCCTCGTGGGCGAACAGGTAGCCGAGGCGGGCGAAGTCGCGTGGCCGCGCGTTCACACCGCTCTCCATCTTCTCGAAGCCGCTCGCCTCGCTGTCCAGGCTCCAGGAACCGTCCGCCTCCATGCCCGCCGGCCCCCACAGGTGCTCGCCGGCGTAGTCGGCGACGTCCGTGCCGGTGGCGCGCTCGAGGGCCATCCCCACGAGGAGGGGGTTGTAGTTGTCGTACACCCAGGTGCGGCCGGGCGGTTCGCAGATCCGCGCGGACAGGGCGGTGGCGCGCAAGTCGGTGGAGTAGTAGGTGACGGCGTCGTCGCTCCACGGCGTGCCGTGCTCGCTGTAGCAGATGCCCGAGGACATCGACAGCAGGTGTCGCAGGGTGATCCGCCGGAACCGCTCGTCGGAGTCGAGCAGTTCGGGCAGGTAGTCCGTCACCGGGTCGTCGAGGGAGCGGACGTCGCCGCGGTCGACGGCGATGCCCACCAGGGTGGACAGGAACGACTTCGCGACGGAGAACGACGTGTGCGACCGGTCCGGTCCCCCGCCGTTGGCGTAGCGCTCGTGAACCACCTCGTCATCGCGCAGCACGAGCAGCACCTCGGTCTCCGTGGACTCCACGAGCCCCGCCAGTGAGCGGGTCCGCCCCGCGACCGTGACCTCGTCCAGGGTGCCGGGCGGCAGCGCCGCGGTGCGCAGCGGTAGGACGGTGCGCCCTGCGGGGATGCGGCGGGCGGGGAAGCGGTCGATGTCGTCGACGTCGGCGTCCATCCACGCGATCGCCCGGGCGGTGCCGGAGCGGTCGACGGAGAGGTGCGCCCACCCCACGGTGCTGCCGGCCAGGAGCGCGAGGGTCGTGACGGCGCCGACGGCGGCGGCGAGCAGCCGTCCGTGGCGACGGCGCACGGTGCGGGTGGCGGCGAGGCCGACCGCGGCGGAGAGCACCGCGAGCAGCAGCAGGACCAGCGACGAGGACAACGCGCTCTCCAGTTCGAGTCGAGGGGAGTGCGGCGACGCTACAGCGGCTCTCTCGCCCTCCTCGCTCACGTCACGAGGTGAGCGTTCGAACGCAGGACGGCGATCGCCCTGCGTGGCCGCGTGCACCGCCGGACGACGGGGCGAGCGGACAGGTCCTGCTCCGCCGCGGTGGCACCGTCCACGGAATGTTCGTGGTGCTCGGCCCGCCGTGGCAGATCACTAGGGTCGGGCCGACACCGTCGTCGACCGAGCGGAGGGACCGTGGAGCGCAGCGGGACGCACGGACGCCTGGGCGTCCCCGAGGGGCTGGTGGAGCTGGCGGCCCGCAGCTGGCCGCTCTTCGGCGACGACGACCCCTCGGGCGAGGAGGTGTCGCGCCGCCTGCGCGCGGTGCTCGGGCTTCTGGAACCCCCGGTCGACCTCGACGTGCGGGTGGAGGCCGAGTGGACCCGCGACGGCCTGGACGGGACGGAGCTGTCGTGGGACGCGGGGTTCGGCCCGCGGGTCGCCGGCCGGCTGCTGCGCCCGGCGGGGGAGCGGTCGACGCTGCCGGGGGCGCTGCACCTGCACTGCCACGGCGGCCTGAAGCGGTTCGGCCTCGACAAGCTCGCCGACGGCGCCGACGGGCGGCCCGTCCACCCGGTGCTGCAGCGGGTGCGCGACGACCTGTACGACGGGCGGCCGGTCGCGGAGGACCTGGCGCGCACCGGCCGGGCCGTCCTCGTCCACGACGCCTACGGCTGGGGCAGCAGGCGCCTGCCGGTGGCGGGGATGCCGGCGCGCAGCGAGCACGTGGCCGCCCTCGACCTGGCGGCCCGCTGCGCGCGCGGGGAGGTCCCCGACGAGGCCGCCGAGTACGACGTGCACGCGGGGCCGGCGGAGGACGCGGTCGCCAAGGCGCTCGGCGTCCTGGGCACGTCGTGGGCGGGGGTGGTCGCGCGCGAGGACCTGCTGGCGCACCGGGTGCTCACCGGCTTCCCGGGCGTCGACGCGGACCGCACGGCGCTCCTCGGCCTGTCGGGCGGCGGGGCGCGCGCGGCCGTCGCGTCGGCGCTGGGTGCGCCAGCGGCCGCGGTGGTCGTCACGTGCATGACGTCGACGCTGCGCGAACTCCTGCCGGAACACCTGCACGGTCACAGCTGGGCGCTGGTGTCGCCCGGGCTGGGCCGGGTCGGGGACTGGCCGGACGTGGTGGCCGCGGCGGCGCCGCGCCCGCTGCTGGTGCAGTTCGGGACGCGCGACGAGCTGTTCCCCGCGGAGGGGATGCGCCGCGCGGACGAGCGGATCCGCGCCCGCTACGGCGACGGCCCCTACACCGGCTCGCTGCACGAGGCCGGGCACGTGTTCGACGCCGCCATGCAGCGCGAGGCGTTCACGTGGCTGGCGGAGGTCACCGCCTGAGTCAGCAGCCGGTGACCCACACCGGGTCGGGCAGGTCGTCGGGGCCGCCGTCGATGCGCACCAGGCCCTCGCAGGCGAACCCGAGCGCGACGACGTCCCCGCGGCGCACCACCCGCACGTCCGGGGCTGCGCTCGCCGCCGCCACCGTGGACTCCTTCGCGGCGCGGTTGCCGCGCGCCAGGTTCAGCACCATCCACTCCGCGGGGTTGGCGAACCGGGCGGCGGCCTCGCGCACGACGAGGTCGCCGCGGCCGGTCAGGTAGGCGCCGGAGTCGGCGTCGGCGGCGACGACCGCCCCGCGCGGCAGCTCGTCGCGGACGGCGACGAGGTCGCGGGCGACGGGGCCGGGCCGCCAGGCGTCGGCGTCGAAGGGGTTCGGGTCGTCGCCGTGGCGGGCGGTGTTCACGGCGCTGGCGGCCAGCCCGCACACCAGCGCCAGCGCGAGGACGGCCCGGCGGTGCCGGGTGCGGGAGGCGACGTCCACGACGGCGAGCGCCACGACCGGCATGAGCACCGCGTCGTAGTGGAACCCCGTGGAGGTGTGGTTCTCCACCGACGTCACCAGCCGCCACCCCACGGTGGGCAGGGCGACGAGCGCGAGCGGCGAGGCGACCCAGCAGAACCCGCCCGCGGCGAGCGCGGTGAGCACCAGCGCGACCTTCGGCCCGACGGGGGCCGACCCGTCCGACGACCCGCCCGACGACCCGCCGCCGAACAGCGAGGCGAACGCCGGTGCGAAGGGGTTCTGCCCCGACGGGTTCGCGGCCTGGATGACGAACGCCGCCCCCACGAGCCCGGCGACGGCGGCCAGCGCGAGCGCCACCGCCCAGCGCCGTTCGGCGCCCGTGCGCGCGCGCAGGAACAGCAGCACCGCCATCGCGCCGACGCTCAGGCCGAGGTCCTCCTTGACGAGCAGCAGCGGCAGCGACCACGCCACCGCGGCGCGGACCCGCCGTTCCAGCACGGCCGACAGCGCCCCGACGAGCAGCGGCACCGCGAACGCGACCTCGTGCACGTCGAACGTCGCCATCGCCACGACGCCGTACGACAGGACGAACAGGACGGTGACGGCCCACGCGCCGCCGCGGCCCACGTGCCGGGACGCGGTGCGCTGCAGCAGCCCTGCCGCGACACCGAGGCTGATCCCCTGCGCGACGAGCAGGGAGCGCGGGTCCTGCCACAGCGCCCACGCCGCCCCGAACAGGACGGTGACGGGGGAGAAGTGCTCCCCGAACAGCAGCCACCCGCCGGGGGTGCGGATCTCGCTGCGCGGCAGCTCACCGGCGACCCACGACTGCGCGGCCTGCACGAAGATCCCGAGGTCGTACGCGCCGGCGCGGCCGAGGTTCCACTGCGCCAGCCCCAGCCAGGTGACGACCGCGGTGCCGAGGAGGGCCGCGAGGGCGACGTCGAGGCGGTGCGTGCGCGGCGGGGCCGTGGACGGCGGGGCGGGACGGGCGGCGACGGGCACGGGCAGCATCGTCCCCCAGCGCGCGGGCCCCTCGTCGTCCCGCCCCCTCCCACCGTGATCTTGCTGGGACTACCTGCAAGATCACGGCAGGAGTGGGTGGGCCCGTCGTCGTCCTGCCCGGCCGGGACGGGTCAGCGGGGCTCGACGGCCGCGACCCGGCACACGGCGGCGCCGGCGACCCCGCCGGGCACGTCCACGACCACCTCCGCGTCGCCGGTGACCTCGACGTCCGCGGTGGCGGTGCCGAGCTGCGCGTCGGCGGCGTCCATCCACTCCACGGTGACGCGGTGCGCGCCGGGGGCGAGCGCGCCGGGCGCCACGGTGACGCGCGCTGTCGTCCCGCCCGGCGGGCAGGTCGCCTCGACGCCGGGGAACTCGTCCGCGAGCCGGGTGCCGGCGGCGTCACCGGGGTCCGTCGTGCTGCCCGCGGTCGGGGCGCCGCCCCGCGGTGCGGGATCCCGCAGCGACGCGCCCACGGCGACCGCCGCGCCGACGACGACCGCGGCGACGAGGAGGGCGAGGACGTGACGGCGTCGGCGCGCGCTCATCGGCCCACGGTAGGCGCGCCCGCCCATCCGGGCACCGCCGTCGGGTCGAGCAGGTCGTACGCGCCGCGCGCCCGCCACAGCGGCGTGCCCGGCGGGCTCGTGCGGTACAGGGTGCGCGCGGCGCCGAGGACGCGCTCGCGCTCCAGCGGCCAGCGCAGCGGTGCGGCCAGGGCGGCGAGGTCGCCGGGCGGGCGGTGCAGGGCGGCGGTGACGTGGTGCACCGCGGGCAGCGTCGCGGACTTGTCGCCGTTGCACCGCGGGTCGGCCAGGACGAGGTTGGCGAGACCGTCGATGCCCGTGCGCGACCACGGCAGGACGTGGTCGACGTGCGTCTCCTCGCCCAGGCCGGTGCCGCAGTAGAAGCAGCGGCCGGACTGCAGGTCGCGCAGGCCGGCGCGCACGGGCCCCAGGTCGATCCGGTCGGCGCCGAACAAGAACGCCTCGACGTCCGGGGCGGCCAGCTCGGCGCGGTTCATCCGCTGCACGTCGGTGACCCACCAGCGCTGCACGACCGGCTGCAGCAACCCCGACACCCGCGCCAGGGCGTGCGCGACACCGGGCAGCAGCTCGACGCTCCAGCCGTGGGCGTCCAGGTCGCGGGTCGTCACCTTCTTCGACAGCCACCCGTCGTCGTACAGGAACGGCCGCGCCCGGTCGCCGTTCCCCGTGCGCTGCAGCGCGAACAGCGGCTGCTGCGCCAGGGTGCGCGCCACCTCGCGGCGCTCGCGCGCCCACCCGGCGGGGTCGGCGGCGCGCGCCTGCGCGGGGGTAGCCAGACCCGCGGCGCCGGCGGCCGCGCGCAGGGCGGCGACCCGGTCCAGCAGGGTGCGGGTGGAACGCCCGGCCTGCTCGTTCTGCCGCAGCGGCCCGAGGTCGCCGAAGGGCCGCACCTGCGGCCAGTACAGCTCGACGACCCGGTCGGCGAGGTCGGTGATCGGGACGGTGAGGGCGTCCGCCGGCCCGGCGGGGTGCTCCAGGCAGTGCTGCAGCAGCGCGGACAGCGTCGCCAGCTTGTACGTGGACACGCGCCGACCGGTGGCGAGCAGACCGGCGACCCGGGCACCGACGTCCAGCGGGTCGAGCCCGCTCACGCGGCACCGGCCCGGCGCAGCAGGTCGTCGATCCGGCGCGCGTGCGCGCCGCGCCAGTACAGCGCCGCGCAGGCGGTGCAGCGGGAGAACTCCTCGTAGCTGCGCCGCGTCCCCGCCGGCAGCCGGTCCTCGACCTCGTCCTTGCCGACCGCCTCCAGCGGTGCGCCGCAGCGCGTGCAGCGCGTCAGCGGCCGCAGGGCGGGCGCGAACCGGTCGAGGACGTCGGCCAGCTCGGCGTCGGGGCCGTCGCCGCGCACGAGCGCTCCGCGGCGCAGCGCCCGGCGCAGCAGCAGGCCCCGGTCGCGGGTCAGCAGGACGCGGTCCTGCGCGACGGCCCGCTCGACGAGGTCGGGGTCGTCGGCGTGCGCGGACCAGGCGACGTCCAGGCCGAGCAGCCGCATCCGGCGCGCCAGCGTCCCCAGGTGCACGTCGAGCAGGAAACCGCCGGCCGGCACCGGCTGCGGCCGCCGCACCGGCGACACCCGCAGCACGGCGCCCGCGGCCGGGCGGGCCTCGGCGCCCACGGCGGCCCCGTCCAGCACCAGCGCACCGACCTCCGGCAGCGGGACGCCGAGGGACTGCACCACGTGCCCGGCGGTGGCGTGCTCCTCGTGCGGGACGTCGACGGCACCGCCCGCGCGCGCCCGCCGCGGCAGCAGGTCGCGCAGCGCCGCGTCGACCTCGACGCGCACGACCCCTCCACCGGTCACCGGCCCAGCCTGCCCGCGGCCGCCGTCCGGTGCAGCCTCGGGCAGGCTGGGCCGGTGACCAGCACCCCGGGCCCGCGCAGCGTCGTCGTCCTCGGCGGCGGCGTGCTGGGCGTCTCGACGGCCGCGCACCTGCGACGCGCCGGCGCCGACGTCGTCCTCGTCACCGAGGACGAGCTGGCCAGCGGGGCGTCCGGGCGCTCGCTGTCGTGGTTGAACTCCGCCGGCGCGCGCTCGGACGCCTACCACCTGCTGCGCAGCGTCGGGATCGACCGCTACCGCACCCTGTTCGCCGCGGACCCCTCGCGGGAGTGGCTGCGCTTCGACGGCGGGCTGTGGTGGACGACGCCGGACGACGAGGACGCCCCCCGCGAGCGCCACGCCACCGAGGTCGCTCACGGCTACGACTCCCGGCTCGTGACCCGCGAGGAACCGCCGGTGCCCGGGGTGGAGCCGGGGGACGCCGGCCACCTCGCGGTCCACAACCCCGGCGAGGGGTGGGTGTCGCTGCCGCACCTGGTCGAGCACCTGGCCGCCGAGCTGACCGCCGCCGGTGGGCGGGTCGTCATCGGTGCGGGCCGGTGCTCGGTGCTGGTGGAGGACGGCCGCGCCCGCGGGGTCCGCACGGCGGCCGGGGACGTCCACCGCGCGGACGCGGTCGTCGTGGCCTGCGGCGCGGGAACCCCCGCGGTCCTCGCCGCGCTTGGCGTGGACCTGCCCGACGCCTCGCCGCTGTCGGCGCTCGTGGTCACCGAGCCGGTCGACAGCGACGCCCGCGTCGTGCTCAACACCCCGCGGGCGGCGCTGCGCCCGCACCCCGGCGGGCGTTTCGCCGTCGACCACGACTGGTACGAGCAGCGGATCGTGGAAGGCCCCGACGGCTGCACCGTCGACGAGGAGGTCGTCGGGGAGCTGCTCGGCGAGGCGTCGGCCCTGCTGGCCGGCCGTCCGGCGCTGCGGGCGGCGTCGTGGCGAGCCGGGCGCAAACCCGTGCCCGCCGACGGCGAACCCGTCCTCGGTGAACTGGACGAGGTGCCCGGCTGCCACGTCGCGTTCACCCACTCCGGGGCGACGCTCGGGCTGATCGCCGGGGAGCTGCTCGCGCACCAGGTGCTCACGGGCACCGTTCACCCGCTGCTGGAGCCGTTCCAGCCGGGGCGGTTCCGCCGCTGAGGCGCCGCTCGCCGGAGCCGGGACGGTCTCCGCCCGCGAGGGCGCGTACGACCGCGGGAGCACGTGATGATCACCCCGCGGTCCGACGACGGCGCCTCCCGAACTCGGCACCCTCGACGTCGTGCCCCACCGCTCGTGCGCGTCCCAGGCCGCGCGCTGCGGGGGACGCCGCGGCCGACGAGCCGGGTGGTGGGGCCGTGCCCGGGCCGCCCCGTGGAGGGGAGGGGCGGCCTGGGGCTGTCGTCTTGCCGGAAAATCCTGGCGAGAGGCATGATGGTCCGCGATGACCGGAAATCCTGGCAATCGAGGTGTCCGACGGGTCGCCACGCCGGAGCAGCTCGGGCAGGCGCTCGCCGACCTGCGCCGGGCCGCGGGCATGAACCAGCAGGAGCTGGCCGAGTGGGCCGGGGTGAGCCGCCAGTACCTCAGCGTCTTGGAGACCGGTGACGTCTCGCTGCAGGTGCGGCGGCTCCTCGACCTGCTCGCGGTGCTCGGCCACGACCTCGCCGTCGTCCCCCGCGCCGGCCTGGAGGAGGGGTGAGCGCCAGGCCCAGCCCGCTGCAGGTGTGGCTGCGCGGCGAGCGGGTGGCCGAGCTCGTCGAGGTGCGCAGCCGCCACCTCAGGCTGCGGTACACCGCCGCCGCGGTCGAGCGGTGGGGCGAGGGGGCCGTCCTCCTGTCGGCCGCGCTCCCGGTGCGGAGCGAGCCCCACACCCTCGGGGCGACCCGTCCCTTCGTCGAGGGGCTGCTGCCCGAGGGGGAGTTCCGCACCGTCCTGGAGCAGCGGTTCGGCGTCCCCCGCGGCGACGCGGGACGCCTGCTCGCCGCCATCGGGGCCGACTGCGCGGGAGCGGTGCAGGTGCTCCCGGCGGGCGAGGAACCGGTCGACGACCTCGGCGCCGCGGAACCACTGGACGACCAGCAGCTGGTGCGGGCGATCGCCGACCTGCCGCGGCACCCCCTGGGCGCGGGGGACGGCGTGCGGCTGTCCCTGGCGGGCCGGCAGGACAAGCTCCTGCTGACCCGGCTCCCCGACGGGCGCTGGGCTCGGCCCGTGGGTGGGGCACCGTCCACGCACCTGCTCAAACCGCAGCCCGACACGTTCCCCGACCTCGTGGACGCCGAGCTCTTCGGGCTGGCCGTCGCCGCTCACCTGGGTGCCGGGGCGGCCGCGGCGCGGGTGCTCGACGTCGGCGGGCGGGCCGTCCTGGCCGTCACCCGGTACGACCGCGAGGTGAGCGCCGGCGGGAGGGTGCGCCGGCTGCACCAGGAGGACTTCTGCCAGGCCTGCGGTCGGCTGCCCGAGGCGAAGTACGAGGTGGACGGCGGGCCGGGGTGGCGCGACGTCGCAGCCGTCCTCCGGGCCGTCGCGACAGACCCGCGCGGTGAGCTGCAGGCGCTGGTCCGCGCTCTGCTCGTCACCGTTCTCGTCGGCAACGCCGATGCCCACGCCCGGAACCTGTCGTTGCTGCTGGAGCCCGGGCACCGCCGGCTGGCGCCCCTGTACGACGTCGTGCCGACGGTCCACCTCGCCAGGACCCCCGGCGCCGCTCCCTTGGACGAGCGGATGGCGATGGCCGTCGCCGGGCGGTGGAGGGTCGACGAGGTGGCCCGCGACGACGTCCTGGCCGAGGTGGCCTCGTGGCGGGTTCCGCGGACGGTCGCGGAGGAGGTCGTCGACGACGTGGTGGCGAGGACCGACAGGCCTGCGCTGAGCGGACTGCCGGGCGCGCGCCACGACGTCGTGCAGGGGCTCACCGCGCGGGCGGCGCGGTTGCGGCGCCCCTGACCGGTTCAGCTCTCCCGGGCCAGCAGCCAGTGCTCGCGCCCCGGCAGGTGCTCCTCCAGTTCGGCGAACAGCTCGTCGGGCAGGTCCGCCCCGGCCTGCGCGAGCGCCCGCTCCCACTGCTCCACCCGCGTCACGCCGGCGATCGTCGACGTCACCCGCGGCTCGCGCAGGCTGAACACCAGCGCCGCGGTCGCCAGGTCGGTGCCGTGGCGCTCGCACGCGGCGGCCATCGCGGTGGCCGCGTCGAGCAACGCGGGCGGGGCCTCGCGGTACGCGTACGTCGCGCCGGGAGCGCCGGGGCCCTTGGCGAGCAGGCCACCGCCGAACGGCGCGGCGTTGAACACCCCGAGACCGCGCTCGGCGCAGTCGTCCAGCAGGGCGTCCGCGGAGCGGTCCAGCAGCGTCCACCGGTTGTGGGTGACGACGTACTGCGCCTCGCCCGTGGCGACGAACCGCCGCAGCAGGCCCACCGGCCCGCCGGCGACCCCGACGGCGCCGACGACACCCTGCTCGCGCAGCTCCAGCAGCGCCCGCCACGGCCCGTCCGGCGCGACCGCGTCCTCGAAGCTGATCCGCTCGGGGTCGTGCAGCGACACCAGCGGCAGGTGGTCGGTCCCGAGCCGCTCGCGCGACTCCGCGATCGAGGTGCGCACCCGCTCGGCGTCGAACGGCCCGCCGGGCAGGGGGTCCACCTTCGTGGCGAGCGTCGAGGCGGTGCCGGGCCGGGCGGCCCACGCCCGGCCGACGCGGACCTCGCTGTTCCCGCCGCCGTACTCGTTGCTGGTGTCCACGGTCAGCCCGGCGTCCAGCGCGGTGGCGAGCACCTGCGCGGCGGTGTCGTCGTCGACGCGCTCGGTGCGGCCCAGCGCGGACGTGCCGAGGGTCAGGGCGGTGACGTCCGCGCCGGTGGCGCCGAGCGGTCGGGTGCTGGTTCCGGTCACGGTGCGGCTCCTCGTCGTCGGGGGTCGTGCGCCCACCCTGGCAGGCCGCGTCCAGGGCTCACCCGGCGGACCGCGGGCGGCTGACGACGACGAGCTCGACGGGCGACTCCTGCCCGGCCCGGTCGAGGACGTCTCGCACGTCCGGCCAGGGCAGGCCGCCGATGCCCGCGCCGATGCGGGGTACCCCCAGGCGCGGCAGGCCGCGGGCCGCGGCGTCGGCGAGCGCCGCGCGGACGGTGGAGCCGACCGCCTCCAGCCGCGCGTCGGCGCCCCAGTCTTCCTGGGTGGCGAGGTTGTAGACGACCACGCCGTCCTCCTCCCAGGGCAGGACGTCGCCGAGGCGGTACTCGCCGGCCTCGCAGGCGCGCCGGTACGCGCGGGCCATGGCCGGCCAGCGGCGCTCGAACTCGCGCGCGATGCCGCCGGCCATGGAGCCGCGGGTGTTGCAGCCGTGGGCGAGCGCCGGCAGGCCGAGGGTGAACAGGTCGCCGACGGTGTGGGTGACGGGCACGTGGACCTCCCGGGGTCGTGGTCGTCCCGACGGTCGCACGCCGGGCGGTCGTGTCGGTGGTGGCTGCCACGATCCGCGGCACCGGTCGGGGAGGGTTTCGGGTGGGTGCGTCGTGGCAGGAACCGGGTCCCGCGCCGCCCGCGTCGTCGGCGGCGACCGCCGCTCTCATGCGGCGCACGGGCCGGCGGGACACCCGTCCCGAGCTCGCGCTGCGCCGCGAGCTGCACCGCCGCGGCCTGCGCTACCTCGTGGACACGACCCCGCCGGGTACGAACCGGCGCCGCCGCGCCGACCTGGTGTTCCGCGGCGCTCGCGTCGCGGTGTTCGTCGACGGCTGCTTCTGGCACTCCTGCCCGGTGCACCACCACCCGCCGCGGGCCAACGCGCAGTGGTGGCGGGTGAAGCTGGCGAGCGTCGTCGCGCGCGACCGCGACACCGACGAGCGGCTCGCCGAGGCCGGGTGGACGGTGCTGCGGGTGTGGGAGCACGAGGACGTCGTGGCGGCCGCCGACCGCGTCGAGGCCGTCGTCCGGCGACCGCGCTCGGTGACGGCTGTAGTGCCGACGGTGGCGTGACGACGCGGACGGGTGATCGCTGGGCGCCCCCCAGGGACCTTCACGATCTCGAGTGGCGGGCCCCGCCGCGCGCTCCTACCGTCACTGGCCACCGGACGAGAGGAGAACACCATGCGAGGCAGCGGTCTCATCTGGACCATCGTCGGCATCCTGCTGGCGATCGCCCTGATCATCTGGATCGCCAGCGCCATCTGAGCCGGCGCTAGCCCCGAGCCGGTCCGCGGTCGAGACCTGGCCAGGACCGGAGCGGGGCCGCAGAAGGTAGCGCAGGGAGCCCGCAGAAGGTAGCGCAGCGGGGCTGCAGGAGGTAGCGCAGCGGCCTTCGGGCGGCGTCGGTGGGCTCTCGAGTCGCCACGGACGAGCGTCCCCGCGGGCGGTCGCCCGCCCACGGGGACCCGGCCGTCAGGACTCGAACGCGGTGGGCAGGTACTGGTCGACGTTGTCGGCGGTGACCACGGGCGCGTACAGCTGCACGGTCCGCGGCACCTCGACCTCGACGAGGTCGCTCATCGCCTTGCCCTGGACGAGCAGGCGGGCCAGGCGGATGCCGTCGGCGGCCTGGGTGGACGGGTAGATGACGGTGGCCTGCAGAACAGATCCGCCGGCCTGGATCTCCCGCATGACGTTCGCGGAGCCGGCGCCGCCGACCATGACGAACTCGTCGCGCCCGGCCTCCTGGATGGCGGCCATGACGCCGACGCCCTGGTCGTCGTCGTGGTTCCACAGGGCGTCGATCTGCGGCGCGGCCTGCAGGAGGTTCGCGGCGGCGGCCTGCCCGCCCTGGACGGTGAAGTCGGCGGCGACGCGGTTGTCGACGTCGAGGCCGCAGTCCTCCAGGGCGTCGGCGAAGCCCTGGCTGCGGTCCTGCGTCAGCGGCAGCGAGTCGATGCCGGCGATCTCGGCGACGACCGCGTCCGGGTTGTCGCCGACTTGCTCGCAGATGTACGTGCCGGCGGAGACGCCCATGCCGTAGTTGTCGCCGAGGACGGTGGTGCGGGCGGCGAACGGGGTGGAGAACTCCCGGTCGACGTTGACGACGGGGATGCCGGCCTCCATGGCGCGGGTGGCGACCTGGGTGAGCGCGGCCCCGTCGTAGGGCAGCAGGACGATGGCGTCGACGCCGTCGTTGATGAACTGCTCGACCTGGCTGATCTGCAGGTTGACGTCGTTGGTGCCCTCGGCGACGCGCAGCTCGACGTCCTCGTAGCGCTCGGCCTCGGCCTGCGCGGCCGTGGTGATGGCGCCCATCCAGCCGTGGTCGGCGGCGGGGGCGGAGAAGCCGATGACGACGGTGTCTCCGGGCTCGTCGTTGGCGCCGGCGGGAGCGGCGGGTGCCGCCTGGCCGCCGCCGTCGCCCTCGGGCGCCTCGGGGGTGTTGGACGTGCAGGCGGTGAGCAGGGCGACGGTGCTGACGGCGGCGCCGGCGCTGACGAGCCATCGGCGCAGGCCGGTGCGGGAAGCGGACACGTGATCCTCCTCGATCGGTGGTCCTCGGGACGGTGCGGGTTCTCGGCGTGCGGGGGTTCAGGTGCTGCGCGAGCGGGCGGCGAACCGCTGCTGCAGCATGACGGCGGCGACGATGATCGCGCCCTTGGCGATGGCCTGCGTGGAGATGGACAGGTTGTTCTGCGTGAAGACGTTCGTGAGGGTGGCGAAGATCAGCACCCCGAAGACGCTGCCGACGATGCTGCCGCGGCCCCCGGCGAGCAGGGTGCCGCCGACGACGACGGCGGCGATGGCGTCCAGCTCGTACAGCTGGCCGTTGGTGGAGGCACCGGCGGTGGTGCGGGCCAGCATCATGACGGCGGCGATACCGGCGGTCAGACCGGCCAGCGCGTACAGGTAGGTGGTGTGCCGCTGCACCTTGATGCCGGCCAGGCGCGCGGCCTCCGGGTTGCCGCCGACAGCGACGGTGCGGCGGCCGAACGTCGTGCGGTTCAGCAGGAACCAGCCGCCCAGCGCCACCAGCCCGAACATCCAGACGATGACGGGGATCCCCAGGACGCTGGCCTGGAACGTCTCCAGGAACGGGCGGACGGTGACGAGCTGGGTGCGGCGGTTGGCGATGATCTCCGCCAGGCCCCGGGCGGCGACGAGCATCGCCAGGGTCGCGATGAACGCCACGACCCGCCCGTAGGCGATGAGGACGCCGTTGACCACCCCGCACGCCGTCCCCACCAGCAGCGCGGTGCTCACCATGACGATCCAGTGGACGTCCGCCGCGATGGACTGCGTCGCCAGCGTCGTCGCCCACACCGACGCCAGGCCGAGGACGGACCCGACGGACAGGTCGATGCCGCCGCCGGTGATGACGAACGTCATGCCGACGGCCAGGACGCCGTAGACGGCGGCCAGCCGCAGGATCGTCAGGAGGTTGTCGACGCTGGCGAACCGCTCCCCGGCGGTGGCGACGCCCACCCCGCACAGCAGGGCGAGGGCGATGACGAGGCCGATGCTGCGGGCGGCGCTGCCGCTGAAGGGGTTGCGCCGGGCCGGCGGCGCGCCGGGGGCGGGTCCGGTGCGCGCCAGCGGCGTCTCGCGGTCCGGGTCGGGGGGGACGCTGCCCGCCGTGGACAGCGGCGGCGGCTGCTGCTCGCTCACGCGGCACTTCCTTCCATGACGAGGTCGAGCACCCGGTGCTCGTCGATCTGGGCGGCCGGGCCGCTGTGCACGACGCGGCCCTCGGCGAGGACGAGGACGTGGTCGGCCAGGCCGAGGACCTCCTCGATCTCGCTGGAAACCACGACGACGGCGTTGCCGGCGCGGGCGAGGTCGTTGACGAGCGCGTACATCTCCGCGCGGGCGCCGACGTCGACGCCGCGGGTGGGTTCGTCCAGCAGCAGGACGCGGCAGCCGTGCACGAGCCAGCGCGCCAGCATCGCCTTCTGCTGGTTGCCGCCCGACAGGGTGCGGATCGCCCGGTCGGTCTCGGCGGGCCGCACGTCGAGGGCGTCGATCTGCTCGCGCGCGCGGGCCCGCTCGGCCCGCTCGTCGAGGACCGGCCCGCGGGCGAACCGGGAGAACGTCGAGAGGGTGATGTTGCGATAAACAGGTTCGTCGAGGAGGAGCCCCTGCGCCTTGCGCTCCTCGGGGGCCAGCCCGATCCCGGCACGCACGGCCGTGGGCACGGAACCCGGGCGGAGCTTCTTCCCGTCGACGAGCACTTCACCGGCGGTGGCGCGCCGCGCGCCGTAGACGGTCTCCAGGACTTCCGAGCGCCCGGACCCGACGAGGCCGGCCAGGCCCACGACCTCCCCGGCGCGCACGGTGAACGAGACGTCGGAGAACACCCCGCGCAGCGCGAGGTGGCGCACCTCCAGCAGCGGCGGCGCGTCGGCGGGCACCGGTGAGCGGGAGGGGAACACCCGCTGCACCGAGCGACCCGTCATGAGGCGGATGAGGTCGGCCGTCGGGGTTCCCGCCACCGGCAGCCCGGAGGCGACGGTGCGCCCGTCCTTGAGGACGGTGATGCGGTCGCCGATCTGCCGGATCTCCTCCAGCCGGTGAGAGATGTAGAGGACGGCGACCCCGTCGGCGGTGAGCTGGCGCACCACCCGGAACAGGTTCGCGACCTCCTCGGAGTCCAGCACCGCGGACGGTTCGTCCATGACGATGAGCCGGGCGTCGTGCGAGAGGGCCCGCGCCATGCTCACCACCTGCTTGCCCGCCGCGGACAGCGTGCCGACCTCCCGGGTGGGGGACAGGTCACCGTGCCCGAGGCGCCGCAGGAGTTCGCGGGTGCGGGCGTGCGCGTCGTGCCGGCGGGTCACCCCGCCGCGGGACAGCTCGTGGCCCAGGTAGACGTTCTCGGCGACGGTGAGGCCGTCGACGACGTCGAGTTCCTGGTACATCGTGGCGATGCCGGTGCGCAGCGCGTCCACCGGGGAACTGGGCCGGACCTCCTGCCCGCGCCACTCCACCGTCCCGCTGGTGGGGCGGTGCGCGCCGGCCAGGACCTTGATGAGCGTGGACTTCCCCGCGCCGTTCTGCCCGAGCAGGCAGTGCACCTCCCCGGGGCGGACGTCGAGGTCCACCCCGTCGAGCGCGCGCACGCCGGAGAACTCCTTGACGATGCCCCGAACCGCGAGCAGCGGGGCGGTGGGACTGCCGGGCGCGTCGGCCCTCGTGCGGTCGTCCTCGACCATGCGGTGGAAACTAGAACTGCTTCTGACGGCCGTCAAGCAAAAGTCGCTCGCATTCTGCCGTCGGCCCCCTCCCGGGTGGCGGAAGTGGTGCTTCACTGTCCGCCATGCCCGGGCACGTCGGCGTCGACGGTCTCAGCTCCACCCTCCAGCTCCTGCGGGACGGGCGGCCCCGCACGCGCGCCGAACTGGCCCAGCTCACCGGCCAGGCCCGCTCGACGGTCTCCCAGCGCGTCGACGCGCTCATCGCCGCGCGGCTCGTCGCCCCCACCGGGGAGGCCACCTCCACCGGCGGCCGGCCCCCGGCGACGTTCGCGTTCAACCCCGCCGCCCGCGTCGTCCTCGCCGTCGACCTCGGCGCGACCCACGCCCGCGTCGCCGTCACCGACCTCGCCGCCACCGTCCTCGCTGAGGAACTGCGCTCGATCGTCATCGGCGACGGACCGGCCCCCGTGCTGGACGTCGTCGCGGCCGTCGCACACGAGGCGCTCGCCGCGGCGGGGCGCTCGCTCGCCGACGTCGCCGGGATCGGCGTCGGCCTGCCCGGCCCCGTCGACCACGCCACCGGACGCCCCACCAACCCGCCGATCATGCCCGGCTGGCACGACGCCGACGTGCGCGGCGAGCTGCACGCCCGCCTCGGCGTCCTGCCCGTCGTCGTGGACAACGACGTCAACGCGATGGCCGTCGGGGAGCACGCCGCCGCTTGGCCCGACGTCGACCACCTCGTCTTCGTGAAGGTCGCCACCGGTATCGGCGCCGGCATCGTCAGCGACGGCCGCATCGTCCGCGGCGCCCAGGGAACCGCCGGCGACCTCGGCCACGTCGCCGTCCCCGGCGGCGCCGACGTCCCCTGCCGCTGCGGCAGCACCGGCTGCCTGGAGGCCCTCGCCAGCGGCCGCGCCGTCGCCGGCGCGCTGCGTGCCGAGGGTCTGCCCGCGGAGGGGGGTGCCGACGTCGCCGCCCTCGTCGCCGCGGGGGACGCGGTGGCCGCCGCCGCGGTGCGGGACGCGGGGCGGGCGCTCGGGCGGGTGCTCGCCGGGTGCGTCAGCCTGCTCAACCCCTCCGTCATCGCTGTCGGCGGCAGCCTCGCCACCGCCGGCGAGCAGCTGCTCGCCGGGGTGCGGGAGACCGTGTACCGGCGCTCGCCGCCCATCGCCACGCAGCACCTGCGGATCGTCACCGGCAGGACCGGGGCGCGGGCGGGGGTGATCGGGGCGAGCACGATGGTCATCGAGCAGGTGCTGTCGGGGGAGCTGCTGGACGGGATCGTGTGAGGCGGGTCGTCGGCGCGGAGCCGCAGCGCGCGGCCGGCGGATCCCTCAGCCCCGACGCGCCAGGTCCTCCAGCGCCGCTGAGAAGCTCCCGTTCCACGTGCCCAGGTGCGGCCACACCGCCGCCACCCGCTGCGTCGCCTCCTCCGCGCTGAGCCCCTCCTCGCGCACCAGCCAGGCCCGCAGCACCAGCCCCGTGCGGGAGGCGCCCGCGTGGCAGTGCACGAGAACCCGCCTGCCCTCGGCGCGCAGCGCGGCCACGTCGCCCAGGACGTCGTCGAGGACGGTGGCCAGCTCGGTGTTGCTGTCGTCGTCGGTGAGGTAGGCGAAGCGCTGCACCTCGTGGCCGAAGCGACCGCCGGTGCGGCACAGCGAGACCACCGCGAAGTCGCGGTCGCTGCGGCGCGCGCCGTCGAGGTCGGCCGCCCACACGCCCGGGGCGACCTCCGTGGCCGGCAGGCCGGCGGTGGCGGCCGGCTCGTGCAGGCGCAGGTGGCGCGCGCCGTCGAGCTGCGCGGCCAGCAGCTGCAGGTCGCGCAGTTCCCACGTCCGGTCCGCGAACCCCGGGACGTACTCGTGGAGGACGGAGGTCCAGCGGACCGGGATGCCGGTGATGCCCGCGCGGGCACCGGCGAGCGCCCCGGTGACGCAGGCGACGGTGTCGGTGTCGCCGCCGAGGTCGACCACCAGGCGCAGCGCCTCCTCGAACGTCGTCGACCTCCGCAGCGCCCACAGCGCCGACCCCAGCGTCGGCCACACCGCGCCGTTGCCCTCGGTGGCGTCTTCGGGCCTCCAGCCCGGGTCGCACACCCGCGCCCACTTCGTCCGGTGCTGCTCCGCCACCAGCGGCAGCGCGCCGGCAACGGCGTCGTCGGCGTCCCCGCCCCCCAGCAGCACCCGCAGCACCTCGTGGAACAGCGCGCACCCCTCGCCCGCCGCGGGGTCGCCGTGGGTCAGGGCGCTGATCCGCCGGGCGGCGTCCATCGTCACCCGCTGCCCGGCGCGGGCGAAGAACAGCGCCGCCGGGGTGGCGCGCATCAGCGAGCCGTTGCCCGCCGCGCGGTGCCCGGCGCGCACGTGCTCGGCCGCCGCTGTGTCCCACGGCAACCCGGAGCCCAGCACCGCGGACGTCTGCACCCCGATGTCCGGCGGGCCGGCCTGCGCCCAGCGCTGGAACCGGCCGAAGACGTCGGCCTCGTCCAGGCCGTCGCGCTCCAGCAGCGACTGCGCGAGGAGCAGCGCCGTCTGCGTGTCATCGGTGAACTCGCCCGGCTCCCAGCCCAGGGAGCCGCCGCCGCACATCTCGGTGGCGGTCCCGCGCGCGGCGGTGGGGAAGCGGGCGCTGAACGCGCCCGGCGGGCCGAACTCGAACGGGGCGCCCAGGGCGTCGCCGACGGCGGAGCCCACGAGGGCGCCCATCACCCGGTGCTGACGGTCCACGGCCGCCTCCTCAGTCAGCGCAAGATTGAGACAACTCGACATTAGCGCACATCTGCGACAACATCGAGGGGTGGACGCGGACCTGTCGAGCTACGTGCGCCCGTCCGTCGCCGTGGACACCGTGGTGCTCACCGTGTCCCCCGGCGGCGACCTGCGCGTCCTGCTGGTGCGCCCGCGCGACCCCCGGCACGGCGACTGGGCCCTGCCCGGCACGTTCCTGCACGAGGGCGAGACCCTCGCCGACGCGGTCCTGCGCTCGCTGCGGACCAAGGCCCACGTCGAGGGCCTGCGCCCCCGCCAGCTGCACGTCTTCGACGACCCCCGCCGCGACGACCGCGGCTGGGTGCTGTCGGTGGCCCACCTCGACCTCGTGCCCTGGGAGCTCCTCGGCGACGCGCCGGAGCGCGACGACGTGCGGCTCGCCCCGCCGGACCGCACCGGCCCGCTGCCCTTCGACCACGCCGCCGTCGTCCGCCTCGGCGTCCAGCGCGCCCGGCAGGACTACGCCACCGCCCCCGACCCCGCCGGCCTGCTCGCCGGCCCCTTCACGCTGCGGCAGCTGCAGCAGGTGCACGAGGCCGTCGCGGGCGAGGCGCTGCCGCGCGACACCTTCCGGCGCCGCGTGGAACCCGCCCTGCGGGCGACGGGGCGGATGAGCAGCGGACGGGTGGGGAAACCGGCCCGGCTGTTCGAGCGCCGCTGAACCGCAGCCCGCGCGCCGCGCCAGCGCACGGTCACGCGGCGAGCCCCTCGAGCCACGCCACGACCTCCGCCGGCAGGTCCGCGCGACGCCGCCACGACTGCTCGACGCCCGTCACCGACCGGGTCCAGTGCCAGGAGCGGTGCGCGCAGACGTAGAAGTCCACGGGCAGGTCGAAGTGGTGCCACGCGTTGGCGCGGCGGAAGACGAGGACCGCGGCGTTGCGGTCGGCGGCGTAGACCTTGCCGCAGCGGCAGAGCCGCACCCGGTCGCGGCGGACGCGCTGGTGGGACATCGGGTCTCCTCCCGTCGTGGTGGGTGGGGAGACCGTGGGGGACGGGTCCGACACGAGAGGGTTGATGTCGATGGAGTACGGACAAGCCCGTTCCGTTGCGCTGCAACCTCTGTGCTGACGGTCAGCGTGTTCGGATCCTCATCGGGGGCGCGAAAGTCCACTCGTCCGGCGCAGTGCGAGACGGTCGCGCCCCGGCGATACCTCTGAGCTCAGCGTCGCACGCATCGTATTGATCTCGAGAGCTGGCGCAGGGCGCACCGTGCGCGACCTGTCGAGCGGGGACCAGCGATGTCGATCTCCCGGGAGGACCTCAGCTCACTGGGAGCGTGCTGAGCGCCCCGGCTCCTGCTGTGGAGCCGGGGCGCTCAACACGACATCACCAGCGAACGCCGGCCGAAGCGGCCTCGGCGGCCACGACGACGAAACCGCTGGTGACGAGCGTGATGGCGGCAGTGCGAATCTTGGTCCTCAGGGACATGGCGATCTCCTCAGTTGACGCGGAGCCCGGCCGAGGCAGCCTCGGCCGCGACGACGAGCAGGGACGACGCGGTGACGGTGACCGCGACAGCGCGAACCTTGTGCTTCAGCGACACAGTGCCTCCTCGGTGTGACGAGCAGTGACAACACTGTGGACGAGGATCACGGTCGCCGTCCTCCGAACGGCGCAACTGCCCGCAACTCCCGTGCACCTGGAGATCGGCGGCGATGCCGGCGGTTCACCCCGCTGCGACGACGGCTGCCTCCGCGTAGAAGTCCGTCGGCATGAGGTGCCGCAGCCGCCACGTGATCGCGATGGGCTTCTCGCCCACGTGGCTCACGTGGTCGACGGGTCCGAGGAACAGGTACGGCTCCGTGCCGAGCTCACCGGTCTTGGCTTGCCGAGCGAACAGCACGACGTGCGTGCCCCGCTCGCGGTGGTGCACGTACCGCTGCCCGGTGGCGGAGGCCAACGTCGTCCGCGACTGCGACTCCCAGTGGAACAGCTCCCGCGTGATCGGGTAGTCGCGGTACATCGTCGTGGGGGAGTACTCCGCTTCCGACTTGGCGAGCGTGACGAGCAGGGCGTCGGTCTGGTGCTCCTCGGACCAGACGACGCCCTCACGGAACTGCACCGGCGGCCGCTTCGGGGTGACGAGGCCGAGCCCGGAGACGATCTCGTCGCGGGAGTACCGGGCGTGCACGGCGAAGGGCAGGTGGGCGAGGGACCCGGTCAGCTCGACCGTGGGGTGGCGGGCGCTGTCGTAGGCGATGTCGACGACCTGCCGCATCTCCTCGCGGACCGCCTCGTCGTCGGCGAGGGCGGCGAGCGCGGCACGGGCGTCCGCCGGAGTCCGCGACGGCCACAGCGACGCGGCGAGCATCGCGGCGAACCGCTCCTCCACCGCGGACACCTCCCCGTCCAGGACCTGCCGGTAGGCCTCGGCGCGGGAGCGGTCGTCGACGTGACCGACGGCCGCCACGCGCTTGAGCAGGACCGACTCGGCCGCCCCTGCCGCGGGGACGTCGAGACCCGCCACCCGGCAGAGCGCCGTCCACGACCGGTCGCCCTTGACGACGTCGCGCAGCGTGCGTCCGGTGTGGCCGAGGAAGCCGGCGAGGTCGCGCGAGCCGTGGGCGCGGACCTCGCTGACGAGGGCGGGGGTGCGCGGGTTGAGCTGGCGGCGCAGGTTCGTCAGCACACGGTCCTGCACCACGCGGTCGAGGACGATGGAGCATCCGGCCGGCAGGAACGGGAAGTCCTTCTCGACCGCGTCGACGAGCTTGCCCCGAGGCACTCCGGTGAGGGCGTGGAAGCGCTCGTCGAAGCGGAAGTCCTCGTGCTGGTGGCCGACGAAGTCGAGGGCCGTCAGCACCGCCTTGCCGTGCGCGGTCCGCAGCCCGCGCCCCAGCTGCTGCAGGAAGATTGTGGCCGACTCCGTGGGCCGCAGGAACAGGACGGTGTCGACCTCGGGGATGTCGACGCCCTCGTTGAACAGGTCGACCGCGAAGAGGACGTTCAGCTCGCCGGCCTTCAACCGTCGCAGCGAGTCGGCGCGGACGTCGGCCGCGGTCTCGCCCGAGACCGCCTCCGCGGCGATGCCCGCCTCGCGGAAGACCCGAGCCATGTACTGCGCGTGGGCGACGGACACGCAGAACCCCAGTGCCCGCATGCCGTGGACGTCGCCGACCCGTCGCTCCAGCTCCCGCAGCACCACCCGTGCGCGGGCGTCGTTGCCGGTGAAGAGCCCCTCGAGGCCCGCGGTGTCGTAGCGGCCGCGGGTCCACCGCACCGCGGTCAGGTCGACGTCGTCGTTGAGGCCGAAGTAGTGGAAGGGCACCAGGAGGTCGTCGGCGAGCGCGTCCCACAGCCGCAGCTCCGTGGCCGTGCGCCCGCCGAACATCGCCAGCACGTCCGCGCCGTCGGCGCGCTCCGGGGTCGCCGTGAGGCCCAGCAGCTCCACCGGGCGCAGCCGCTCCACGACCCGCCGGTAGGAGTCGGCGGGGGCGTGGTGGCACTCGTCGAGCACGACGACGTCGAAGGCGTCCGGTCCCACACCCAGCAGGCGCTCGCGGGACAGCGACTGCACGCTGGCGAACACGTGCCGGCCCGACCGCGGCCGCTCCCCGGCGACCAGCAACTCCCCGAACTCCCCGTCGCCCAGCACCTGCCGGTAGGTCAGCTGCGCCTGCTGCAGGATCTCCCGCCGGTGGGCGACGAACAGCAGGCTCAGGCGGCGACCGTGCTGCCGGCACAGCTCGCGGTAGTCCAGGGCCGCCAGCACCGTCTTGCCGGTGCCCGTGGCGGCCACGACGAGGTTGCGGTGCCGGTCGTGCAGCTGCCGCTCGGCGGCCAGCTGGTCGAGCATCTCCTGCTGGTGCGGCCGCGCCGTCACCTCGATCGACGACATGTCCACCGGCGCTCCGGCCCGGCGCGCACCGCCGGCCTCGCGCAGCGCGTCGTCCAACCGCTGCCCGTCGACGTCCGGCCGGTACGTCAGGAAGGCCGGGTTGTCCCAGTAGCTGGCGAAGGTGGCCTCGAACGTCGCCAGCGGCGCGGGCGTGCTCACGCCCGACAGGCGCACGTTCCACTCCAGCCCCTCCACGAGCGCCGAGTACGACAGGTTGGACGAGCCGACGTAGGCCGTGTCGTAGCCGGTGGCCCGGTGGAAGATCCACGCCTTCGCGTGCAGCCGCGTCCGTGTCGTCTCGTAGATGACCTTCACCTCGGCGCCGTAGTCGCGCACCAGCGCGTCCACCGCGCGGCGCTCGGTGGCGCCCATGTACGTCGTCGTGATGACCCGCAGCGGCACGCCGCGGTCGTGCAACGCGCGCAGCTCCGCGTCGAGAAGCCGCAGACCCGACCACTTGAGGAACGCGCACAACAGGTCCACCCGGTCGGCGCTGGCCAGCTCGCGGCGCAGCTCCGCACCCAGCGCCGGCGCACCCCGCGCGTTCGTCAGCAGCGCCGCGTCCGACAGCGGCGTCGACGGGCGCGGCAGCCGCCCCGTGGCCAGGCCGCCCGGTGCTGTCACCTCGTACAGCTCCTGCACGCGTCCCTTCTCGTCCACGACCGGTGCGGCCCCGGCCCGGTCCAGCAGGGCCAGCACCTGGCCGGCGAGCGCCCGTTGGTCTTCGGCGCCCAGACCGGTGAGGGCGGTGCGCAGGGCGCCGGACAGGTGGCGGGTGAGGACGTGGGCCGTGTCCTCCGGGTCGACCGGTCCGAGGACCGTCCCCCCGGGGTGGGACGCGGAACGGTCGCGGAGGTCGGACGTCCAAACGGCCTCCCACAGGCCGGTGGGGAGGTCGTCGTGCGCGGAGGTCACCTGATCGATCTTGCCGCAGAACGCCTAGTTGTAGACAAGTTGGGGTGACATCGTTAGCGGGAGATCATCCGAGTGCAATGCTTGATCCAGTGTCACTGCCACTAGATCAAGCAGCAGACCCCCTCGCCCATGTGGCCTTGGTCGGCCTGAGCTGCTCCTCGTCGAAATCCTTTACGGACGAGACCCTAGAGCTGCCTGGAGCGTTCGGTGCGCAGATGTCACGTCGAACGAGCGCAGGGAGTGATCGAGGAGCTTGAGGTCATCAGGCAGGTAGTGGTCGAACTTCCCGAAATTCGTGTTCACGCTGCCTGAATTCAGTGACTCCAAAGAGGGCGGGCCGCTCATGAGCATCGCGCTGAGCGCTCGCTTGACCGGCGCTTCATCCTCTGCAATTAGAACCCCCACTGCGTTGGCGTCAACAGGAGTTCCCGGATGAGCCGAAGACCACCACCGCGCCACCGTCTGCAGTTCTCGATCGCCGGTCCACAGGGCGATGAAGGTCCCTTCCGGAGTATTGACGACAGAGCTAGCGTCCAAGCCCAGCGAGGAGAACGTGGCCTGCCCTTCGATCAGCTGCTGATGGCCGGCAGTGTCCAAGTAGTTGAGATCAATGTCCCGACCGTAGATTGACCGCATCTCCTGGCGCACCCGTCGGTGTACGCGGCCAAATCCTCCGAGGTACTTGGGAACTTTGCCTGACGGGTGAGGAACCACGTCGATGGTCCAACCTGCCTCGTAGACCTTCACGACCTTCCAGGAACGGCCAGCCAAGCTGAAGGAAGAACCTTCAGCGACACGATGAGTGACCGGTAGAGTTCCGACCTCGCTGTCCCCGTGCCTGACGATGTACTCGGCCGGCGTGCTGAAGGCAGTCACGAAGTCGCGACGACCCACCACCTCGTGACCCGCCTCTCCCAGGACGATGAGAGCGCCTCGCCCTTGACGAACGAGCCCCTTGCGAGCCAGGTGCTGCAAGAACAGACCGAATTGGTTCGCAGTGATGCGGTCCCAAGGTCCTCGGGCGCACAGTGCGTCGTACATGGAGGCGGCCGAGCTGCCCCCCCCACAACAACGTACGAGAACTTGCTGCACGAGCGTCGACAGGTTCAAGGGCTGCATGTCGGGTGGCTCGACCCAACCTGCGCTGCGGATCAGTTCGACGACAGCAGCGCTCTCCACGAGGTTCGAGCGGAGGAGGGAGCTGATCCGCTCTGCACCCTGGCGCTGACCAGCAGCTTCAAGACTGTCCTCGACGACGTGCACCTGCAATGAGGGCCGGGTCCCCTCCCTCCTTCCACTACGTCCGAGCCGTTGCCGGAGAGCTGCAGCGGACGAGGGACTCCCCAGCTGCACCACGACGTCCAAGTTGGGTAGGTCGACACCGAGCTCCAGGGTGCTGGTCGCCACGATTACCGTGTCGATCTCCACCTGCATGGCCCGTTCCGCCGCGCGGCGTTCCCCAGTCGCCAGGGAGCCGTGGTGAGCGAAGTACCTCTCTGCTTTGGCTGTGCCGGTGACTTGGCGGTCCTTGAGCAGGAGGCACATCTCTTCGACTGAAGCCCGACTCGAACCGAAGACGAGGCTACGGCGACCACGCGTTCGCTGGTCGACGGCTCTGGCGATGTCGAGCTGCTGCCCTTCCGCCGTCAGGCGCACTTCCAAGTCATCTCCAGCGTGAAGGTGCGATGCTGTCGCGACGGAGGGCGCCGTACGCGTGTGACCCGCTACTAGAACGTCGATGTTGGACGACGAGGCTCCTCCGACCTGCACCACTTCAACCGCATCAGGGGCAGTTGGTCGGATGAAGCGGGCCATGCTGATCAGATCTGAGACTGTAGCGCTCAGGGCGATTCGTGGGATCCGCCTACCTACCAGCTCTTCTACTCCGTCCAAGACGGCTTGCAGTTGAGAGCCGCGATCCGTACCCGCGAAAGCGTGTACTTCGTCGATGACGACGAAACGCAGGTCGCGCAGAAGCTCGGGCAGTTCGGGGGGTCGTCGGACGAGCAACCCCTGCAGCGACTCAGGGGTGATGAGCAATGTCCGCGGTGGATGCTTCAACCACCGCGTCTTCTTCGTGTGCGAGACATCTCCGTGCCAAGCGCCGACAGAGACGCCCAGGTGCGCGCCGTAGTGCTCCAGCCGAGTGCGCTGGTCATCGATCAACGCCTTGAGCGGGCTGACGCCGACGATGGACAGTCCGGCTCTCACATCCCCCAAGATCGTCGAGAGGGCAGGTAGCCATGCGGCCTCGGTCTTGCCGCTGGCCGTCGTCGACACGATCAGAACGTCGCGCTGCCCTGCCACGACGAGCGGGATCGCGGCAGCTTGAACAGGACGTAGCGTTCGCCACGACAAGACGTCGGTGAGCAGGTGCTGCACCTTCGGGTGAAGGTGCTCGAACGCCTCTCGTTGAGCCGTTGCAGTGCTCACAGGCGAAACCCAGCGAGTTCTGCGGAGGACTCGTGCGCTGAATGAGCGTGAGGGTTGAGCGGCTCGGGCGCCGAGGCCGTCTCCATCTGCGGAAGCGAGTACCCGTCGACGCGAGCGTCTTCGTCCGGCGCAACGGTGACGATCTTCAACAGGTCCCTCCACTCCTTCTTGCGATTCTGGTCCAAGATGTTGAGCAGGTGGAGCCAAGTGCGGGTTGCTTCTCGCGGGCTGACCCTCGTGATGCCGCCCAGCTGCTCCGATGCTTGTTGCATGAAGGCGTGCAGAACCTCCTCCACTTCGCCGCGGAGAGGATCTCTCTGTCCATTGCTGCAGTAGACGGAGTGCACGTTGAGGAGAAGGACGAAGAGGTCTTCGCGGTCGAGCGGCTCGAGGTCGATGACTATCCCCGAAGCGTCGCGCAGGCCTGCTTCCGCGTAGGGGTTCTCGCCCAGGCGTTGCCGGAGCGCGCCGTAGCTGTACAGACCGGTCGTGTTGCTGCGGACGAAGTCAGGCGTTCCGGCGAAGATGACGCTCAGCCCGGCAGCTTGACCCGTGAGCAGACTGTTGATCATCGTGAGGATCTGCTCGTAGTTCATGTTGCGGGTGGCTCGGTTGAGTCGCGTGAGAACAGCCATCTCGTCGACCTGGATGTGCAAGCCGCCGTAACCTGCGAGCATCACCAGCTGTGCGAACAGGCGCCAGGAGTTGAGGAGTTCGCCGTCGCCGAGGAACGCGTCGACGCCGATGGCTCGTCGGGCTTCTGTTCGTGACGAGTACTCAGCGCGGAACCAACGGAGGACGGCTTCTCGAGTGGCATCGTCCGAGCGCTGCGACGCGTGCCAGTACGTCATGACGACGCGCGCGAAGGCGAAACCGCTCTGGAACTGGTGCAGCGAGGTCAACCGCCGGGTGACAACGGCCTCCAAGTCTTGACCAGCATCCTGAGCTTGCTGACGGCAAGACGCGAGGAACCGCTCCAAGACTTCGGCCAGAGCGCCGCCCTCAGGTTGAGTACGGCTTCCCATCGAGGCCACGAGGGCTGAGTGCAGCGAGCGCACCTTGCCGCCCGTGCCGTACAGGCGAGCGTCTTGGGTGATGTCGGCGCTCATCGTCACCAGTCCTGCACGATGAGCTGCGCCGCGTGTCAGCTGGAGGAAGAAGCTCTTACCGGCACCGTAGTCCCCGATGATGAATCGAACAGCGGAAGAGCCGCTCTTGGCGAGCAGGAGGTCGCTCGTCACAGCCTCGACTTCGTGCTCACGACCGACCTGCAAGTGCTGCAGTCCTCGGTTGGGAGCGATGCCAGCCTGAAGAGCGCGCAGGATGGTGGTGCGATCGAGCTTTCGGATGTTCATGAGCCGAGGACCTCCTTGGCGGCGTCGGTGTCGACCCACAAGTCGTCACCCGAGATTTCGAGGAGCTGCTGGTCCTCGGTGAGGGAGCTGGCTGTCCGGTCGTTGATCTCACGGACAGCGTCCAGTGGCACGAGGCCGGCTGCGAGGGCACGGGCGCGCACGGATGCGAGGCGGTGGTAGTCCGACTGAGCGAGGTAGCTCAGCAGGTCCCGTAGCGGACCCGTCAGCCCCGATGCTTCTCCAGTTCCTTGGCTCGATGCGTTCAAGACGTCCTGGGCGACGATCGGGCCGGCATCGGCATCGGCATCGGCATCGGCATCGGCCTCGCTGAGCGACTCCAAGAGTGCCTGAGCCCGTTCACTGGCCAGACGCTTCTCGCGGATGCGCTCAGTGTCCAGTGGTGTCGGTGCCACAGCGTGTCCTTCGCTCGGCGCCACCGGTGGAGTTCCCGGGGGAGAAGCCGGCGCGGGTAGCTTCATGGTGGCGCGCGTCAGCCAGGTGTGGGCGAGGGACACGACACGTTGGTCGCGACCGTGCGCTCGGGTGTCCTTCAGCCAAGCAGCGATGATGGTGGCTGAACGTGGATCCTCGGTGAAGAGCTGGCTCACGTCGCGCACGCCACATCCGCGGCGCAAACGCACGGTGCCGTGCGCTTCGAGGTGGGGCAGGTGAGCTTTCGGTACCATCGGGATGGCTGACAGGGTGCGCATGGCGATGATGAGCAGTGACCCGTCCAGGCGGTTTCCGTACCCTTGCGCGCTCAGCGCATCGAGGTAAGTCGTCCCGCGTCGGAACCACCAGTCCTCTGCGTCACGCGGAGTGCCACTCACGTAGACGAGGTGGGCTCCTTCCTGGTCGGCGTGCTCGGTGATGAACCACCCGCGGGGGAGGCGTCTTTGGAGCTCGTCGAACGTGAAGTGGCCGTTCAGGTGAACGAATCGACCTCGACGGTCGACTTGCTCCAGGAGGCGACCCACCGCTCCCGCTGATGCACCGCCGAGGGTGAGGGTTGGCTTGAGAACGGCCGGTTGGGAGTCGCCGTCAGCGGGCGCTGTCGGCGGACTCGCAGGATGTGCCTGCTCAGACGGCTCGCCCTTGTCCAAGGGAATGTGGTGGTCGTCGCGGGTTGTGGTTCGAGCGCCGGCTGCCGTAGAGGAGGTTGCCTCGACGGAAGCGGAGTTGTGCGCGATGTCGGTCGGCTGGTCGGCTTGGGCAAGTCGAGTGGCGATCGCCTCGATGCGGGTCAGCGCGCGGGACAGACGGCTGTCCAACTGGTCCGACTGGGCGAAGAGGTCTGCGATGATCGATGTGCGCTGATGCTCGGCAGCGGACAGGTCTGAGCGCAGCTCGGTGATCCGGCGATCACACGCACGGAGAGCGCTCAAGAGCGAGTACCGGCCCTGCCGGTCCGCAACCAGCTCCGCTCCGCTGGTTGGCGTCACCGCTGTCATCTCAGTCCTTAAGTGCGCGGGAAGGCGGTACCTCGCCGCCTGTGGCTGTACTAGAGGATCGGACGACGATGAGACGCCTTGACCCGGCTCACCCATTCGTACGATGTCTTCGGCAGGTGTGGAGCCTTGGCCAGGACGACCCGGTTGGATGGAGGTCAAGCCGACATGCGGTACTTCGGCGCTGTTGACGGTGTTGCAGAAGGCGCGCTGTTCCCCGATCGATCATCAGCGGCTCGGGCGCGGGTTCACCTCCCGAACATGGCTGGGATCAGTGGGACGAAATCTGAGGGTGCAGATTCCATCGTGGTCAACGGCGGGTACGAGGATGATGTCGACTTCGGCGACGAGATCGTCTACACCGGCGCGGGCGGCAATGACATGAACACCAAGAAGCAGGTCGCAGATCAGACGTTCGATCACCCGGGAAATGGTGGCCTCGTTACAAGTCAAGAGCGTGGCCTTCCGGTGCGCGTGGTGCGCGGCTTCAAAGGTGATCCGTTCTTCTCCCCGCCGAAGGGGTACCGCTACGACGGCCTGTACCGGGTGGTCGAACATTGGAGCGAAACCGGCTTGTCGGGCTTCCAGGTCTGCCGGTTCCGGCTCAAGAAGTTCGTCGAGAACTCTTGAAACTCCCGCGCTCGCCGCAGGATCGGTCCGGGTGGACATCGGACCGCCCCGGCGAGCGCGCGGCACGGCACTGATGTGCGGCTCGATTACTCGTCCGCACGTCCGGCCAGCTCACGAAGTGGTGGGCGACCGGGTGTGTTGATACCACCGCTGTGCACATCGTCTTCTGGGGGCTTGACGGCTTTCCTGTATTCGTGAACACCCAGGTCGACGACCGCGCCCCCCTTTCGAGGGGCGCAGGATGGCGTGTTGCCCCACCCGAGTGATGTGACCACCCCACAGCACAGCTGATCCGGATGAATGCCGATGTGATCTGGCCACCGGTCACACCGTGTCGCCACCTGTGTCGGACTGGCCTGCCACGATGGGTGAGAGGTGAACGACGGGGGGTCGTGACGGTGCAGGTGCACGCGGAGCAAGAGGCTGAGCAGGCGTACTTGGACGAGGCGTACCGCTGCCTGGACCAGGGGCACGCGCTCGCTGAGCGCCACGTCGCCCAGCACCAGGCCGGCGACCTGGCGGCGCACCGCGCCATGCGGCGGGCCCTGGCCATCCTCAAGGACGCCAAGGGGCAGGGGCAGCTCATCCACGGCCGCCTCGACCGCCCCGGTGAGGACCCGCTGTACGTGGGGCGCCGGGTGGTCTTCGACGAGGACCGCGACGTGCTCGTCGTCGGCTGGCACGCTCCCGCTGCGGAGGCCTTCTACGCGGCGACGCCCGACGAGCCCGGCACCGCGCAGCTCAAGCGCACCTTCGTCGAGGAGGAGCGCCGGCTGGTGCGGCTCATCGACGAGATCGTGCGCGGCGGTGCCGGCGCGGCGACCGCGGTGCCGTCGGGCGACGCCGTGGTGAGCGACGCGCTGCTCGCCGAGCTGGACCGCTCTCGCGACGGCGCCATGCGGGACGTGGTGGCGACCATCCAGGCCGAGCAGTACCGGATCATCCGGGCTCCGCGCGACGGCGTGCTCGTCGTGCAGGGCGGGCCCGGGACGGGCAAGACCGTCATCGGGCTGCACCGCGCGGCGTGGCTGGCGCTCAACGACGAGGAGCTGCGCCGTCAGGGCCTGCTCATCGTGTCGCCCAACGCGGCGCTGCTGTCGTACACCAGCGGGGTCCTGCCGACCCTGGGCGTCGCCGACCTGTACCAGACCGACGTCGCGGGGCTGTACCTCGGCGAGGCCGCGGAGCGGGGCGTCGACGAGCCGCTGGCCGCGCGCGTCAAGGGCTCGGAACGCATGGCCGAGGTGCTGCGCCGGGCGCTCGCCGCACGCATCGGGTGGACCGGGCAGGACCTCGTGCTCAGCGTCGGACCGATGCGCGTGGTGGTCCCCCGCGCCGAGGTGGAGGCCCTGCTCGACGACGTGCGGCGGCGCCGGCTGAGCCACGCCGACGGCCGGGTGATGGTCCGCGAGCGCCTGTCCGCGCTCGCCTTCGCCGCCTACCAGCGGTACTCGTCCGATGCGGGCCGGCTCGTCGCCGTCAACGAGGTCGCCATCCGCCGGCTGGCCGCGTTCACCAACGCGGTGGACCGGATGTGGCCGACGTTCACGCCGGAGGAGTTCCTGCGGACGCTGTTCGGCACCCAGAGCCTGCTGGTCGCCGCCGCCGAGGGGGTCCTCACCGCCGAGGAACGCGCCTCCCTGTTCCGGCCCCCCACGGCCTCGATCGGCGAGGAGCCGTGGACCGCGGCCGACCTGTTCTGCCTCGACGAGCTCGCCGGCATGTTCGACGGCGACGACACCCGGTACGCGCACGTGGTGGTGGACGAGGCCCAGGACCTGACGCCCATGCAGGCCCGTGCCCTGGCCCGGCGGTGCCCGTCGGGCTCGTTCACGGTCCTCGGTGACCTGGCGCAGGCCACGGGGTCGTTCATCCGCGACCGGTGGGAAGAGCTCACCCGGCACCTCGGGGGCGCTGCCGCACCGGTCGAGGCCTCGGTGGAGACCTTGCGCTTCTGCTACCGGGTGCCCGGCTCCGCGCTCGACCTGGCGGCTCGTCAGCTGCCGCTCATCTCCCCGGACCTGCGGGCACCGACCGCGGTGCGGCCCGGCCGGCTGGAGCCGGTCGCCACGTGGGCGGAGGAGGGAGAACTGCTGGAGCAGGCGCTGCTGGCCGCGCGCACGGCCGTGGAGGCCGGCGCGACGACAGGTCTCCTCGTGCCCGACGCGCTCTACGACGAGCTGATGGACGTGGCGGCCCGCAGCGGTGGTGGCGTGGGCGACGGCCGTTCCGGGGACTTCTCCGCGGACCTGTCCGCCGTCCCCGTCACCCTGTCGAAGGGACTGGAGTTCGACGCCGTCGTCGTCGCGGCGCCCGAGCGTGTCGTGGCCGACCACGAGCACGGCCGCAGGTTGCTGTACATCGCCCTGACCCGGTGCACCCAGGAGCTGCGGCTCGTCCACAGCGGTGACCTGCCCGAGGGGCTGCAGCACCTCGACCTGCGCGCTCGAGACGTCGTCCCCGAGGCCGGCCCCATCGCGACCACCGAGGAGGCGCCGGAGGGGCCGGTGGTGGTTCCCGCCGACGACCTGGTCGCGCTCGTGGGGCGGCTCAGCGACGAGGATCGGCAGCTGGTGCACGACCTGGTGCTGCGCCTGCTGCGGAACGCACCCGGACCAGGGGCACAGGCCGCCGTGAGCGGCGAGGAGGCGTGAGCGTGGACACCCGCCTGCAGGAGGCGATGCACCGCCAGCTGGAGCAGTGGCGCGAACGTCTGCTCGACCTGACCCGCCGCCAGCGGCTGCTGTACTTCACGCACGTGCGCACCGGGTCGCTGGAGATCGACCACCCGTCGGCGTCCGACGTCCTCGCGCTGGTCGACGCCGACCGCGGGACCCTGGTCGCCGAGGGGGTCGGGCTCACCGTCTCCAACAAGACGGAGGACGAGCTGCCCGGCGCGGGTCGGCGCATCGCGCAGAAGGCGCAGCAGGACTTCGCCGACCGCGGCGTGTGGACGCTGCACCTCGGCCTGGGGATGCTGCAGTGGGTCGACCCGTTCGACGGCAAGCCCGTGAACAGCCCGCTGATCCTCGTGCCGGTCCAGCTCACCCGGCCCGCGTCGAACGCGCCGTACCGCGTCAAGCGCGCCGAGGATGCGGTCGTGGTGAACCCGGCGCTGCTGCTCAAGCTCGAGCGCGACTTCGGCGTCCAGCTGCCGGCCGTGGACGAGTTCTCCCCGGACGTGGCCAAGTACCTCGCCCAGGTCGACGCCCTCGTCGCCGGGCGCACTGGGTGGTCCACCTCCGAACGCGCCGTCCTGACGAACTTCACGTTCCAGAAGGAGGCGATCTACCGCGACCTGGAGGAGAACGCCGCCCAGATCGCCGAGCACCCGCTGGTGCAGCTGGTCGCCCTGGGTCCCCACGCCCCCGCGGCACGCGAGCTGCCGTTCGAGCCGATCGGCGACGACGCCGACATCGACGCCCTCGTCCCCCCGGAGTCGATGCACACCATCCTCGACGCCGACTCCAGCCAGCGCCGCTGCATCCTCGCCGCCCGCGACGGCAGGAGCTTCGTCATGGACGGTCCTCCCGGGACCGGCAAGAGCCAGACGATCGCCAACATCATCGCCGAGCTCATGGCGGCCGGGCGCACCGTCCTGTTCGTCAGCGAGAAGGCCGCCGCGCTCGACGTGGTGCACTCCCGCCTGAAGGACCGCGGTCTGTCGAACTTCCTGCTGGAGCTGCACAGCCACACCGCGGGACGCCGCGAGGTCGCGCAGGCGTTCGCCGCCGAGCTCACGGTGCGACCCACGACGCGAGCCGGTTTCGAGGCCACCGACCGCAGGACGCTCGTCGACGCGCGGCAGCGCCTGAGCCAGTACGCCGCGGCGATGAACGAGACCCGGGAGGGCCTGCAGCTGTCCCTGCACACCGTGCTGGGGCAGATCGCCCACCTGGAGGCGTCGGGGCGTTCCGGCAGCGCCGACCCGGCGGCGGGACGGGACCTCACCGCGGACCGCCGGGCCGACGCGGTGGCCGCCGCGGCCGCGCTGGCGCGCTCGTGGCGTCCGGTCAGCGAGGGCGAAGACTTCCTGTGGCGCGGGGTGGACGCCGATACGGCCGACGGCCGTCTGCTGGAGCGGCTGCGGACGACCACGCTCGCCGCGCAGACCGCCGCCGAGCACCTGCGGGCACGGGTGCGAGCCGTGGACGACGACCTGCCCCTGGGCCTGCCCGTCGACACCGACGGTGCCCGGCGGCGCGCCGAGCTGCTGCGGGCGCTGGAGGACTTCCCGCCCGTGCCCGGGGACTGGCTCACCCGGGCCGACCTGGGTGCGGTCGAGGAGCGCGTCCTGGAGCTGCAGGAGCTGACGGAGGCCTTCCAGCGGACCGCGGCGCGCGCCGTGGAGCTGACCGGCGAGCGCTGGGCGGAGGTCGACGCCGACGAAGCGCCCGTGCTCGGCGCGGCGCTGAGCCCGGCGACCTGGGCTCCCGCGGACACCGCCTCGGCGGCCGAGCTGCGCCGGCTGCACCAGGTGGCGGCCTCCTGCCCGCAGCAGGCGCTCGACCTGCGCGACGACGCCCGCCGGCTGGCGTCGCTGCTCGGCATGCCCGTCGAAGGCCTCTCGCTGCGCCGGATCGCGCGCCTCGCGGACCTGGGCCGGCTGGCGGAGGAGACGGCGTTGCCGGAACCCGCGTGGCTGCACCCCACGGTGCAGAACGCGCTGCAGGAGAGCCGCCGTGTCCTGGAGCAGCTCGTCGGTGTGGTGCGCCAGCGGCAGGAGGCCGTCGCCGCCGTCTTCACCCCCGACGTCCTGGAGCTGGACCTCGTCGGGCTGCGCACCCGGTTCCGGGAGACCCACACGGGTCTGCGGAGGTTCTCCGGCGCCGCCCGCGCCGACAAGGCCACCCTCAAGGCGGCGACCGTGGCGCAGCGGGTCACCAAGGAGACGATCGCCCAGCTCGACGAGGCCGTCGAGTGGCAGAGGGCGGAGCGCGCCCTCTCGGCCGGCGCCGACGAGCACGCCGGTCGCCTCGGCGGCTACTGGCACGGGACGGACACCGACTTCAGCCGCCTGACCAAGGCGGTCGAGACGGCGCTGACCGCGGTGCAGCTCGCCGGCGACGAGGTCGACCCCCGCGCGCTCGCCGGTCAGCTCAGCCGCGGCGCCACTCCCGATCCGCACCTGACCACCGTGGCGCGGCGCGTGGCGGCCGCGGTCGACACCTGGCACGCCGAGCTGGCGGCCGTCGCACCGGAGGCGGTCGACACCCTCGTCGACCTCCCGCTGGAGGACCTCGCCGAGGCGGGCGTCGCGCTGGCCGACCGCACCGCCCCCGCCGCCGGTGTCCTCGAGGCGGTGGACGCCGTCGCGGGCCGCGCGCTCGGCCTGGCCGAGTGCCGGCAGGCCCTGGAGGCCGTCGGTGCCGCGTCCTCCGCGCAGGCGGTGGTGCTGGACACCTACGACGCTGACGCCCTCCTGCTCGGTGACCTCTACTCCGGGACTGACACGCAGTGGCCCGCCGTGATGTCCGCGCTGGACTGGTGCACCCGCGTGCGCGAGCTCGTCGGCGGACCCGTCCCGCCCTCCGTCGTCGAGCACCTGCGGCATCCGGCCCTCGGCGCCGACCACGTCGCGGACCCGCTGCGTCGCTGGACCACCGCCGTCGATGCCCTCGCGGCCGAGTTCTCCGCCGACCGCGCCGGCGAGCTGCGCGCCGAGCTCACCGGGTCGCTGGACGCGGCCCACGAGCTGCTCGAGGACATGGTCGAAGCGGTCGACCGCGACGTGCCGGAGTGGTGCGACTGGGTCACCCGCCGCCGGGCGATGGCGGGGCACGGGGTCGGCTGGGTGGTCGAGGCGCTCGTCGCCGGTCGAGCACCCGCCGAGGCGGTGCCGACGGAGGTGGAGCGAGCGCTCCTGGTCGCGTGGGTCGACGCCGTGGCGGGCGCCGACCAGCGGCTGCGCCAGTACCGCGCCCACGACCGCGACGCGCTGGTCAGCACCTTCCGCCGACTGGACGGCGAGCTGGTCCGCAACGCCCACGCCGCCGTCGTGCGGGCGTGCGCCGAGCGGCGCCCCCGCACGGTCGTCGGCGACGCCGGTGTCATCGTCCGCGAGGCGGAGAAGAAGACCCGGCACCTGCCGGTCAAGGAACTGCTGACCCGCGCCGGCGGGGTGGCGCAGCAGCTGAAGCCGTGCTTCATGATGAGCCCGCTCGCGGTCTCGCAGTACCTGCCGCCCACGCTGCGCTTCGACGTCGTCATCTTCGACGAGGCGTCCCAGGTGACGCCGTGGGACGCCGTCAACTGCATCTACCGCGGGAACCAACTCATCGTCGCGGGCGACGAGAAGCAGCTGCCACCGACGGCGTTCTTCTCCGCCAGCCAGGAGGACCAGGAGGAGGACGACGGCGCCGACGAGCTGCTGGAGGACTTCGAGAGCGTCCTCAAGCAGTGCAAAGGTTCCGGGGCGATGACGGCCCTGCCGCTGACATGGCACTACCGCAGCCGCCACGAGGACCTCATCACCTTCTCCAACGTGCGGTTCTACGACAGCGAGCTGAACACCTTCCCCGGCGCCCGCTTCGATGCGCCGGACCTCGGCGTCGCCTCCTACCTCGTGCCCGGCGTCTACGACCGGGGCGGCAAGCGCGACAACGCCATCGAGGCGCGTGCGGTGGTGGACCGCGTCGTGCACCACCACCGCGAGCACCCGAACCTCACCGTCGGCGTGGTGGCGCTGTCCACCCCGCAGGCCGAGGCGATCGAGCGGGAGCTGGAGCGTCGCGCCGACGACGACCCGAGCCTGGAGCCGCTGCTGGACCGCAGCGACCGCCTCGGCGGGTTCTTCGTCAAGAACCTCGAGAACGTCCAGGGCGACGAGCGGGACGTCGTCATCTTCAGCGTCGGCTACGGCCCGGACGCCGCGGGCAAGGTGACGATGAACTTCGGGCCGCTGACGAAGAAGGGCGGCTGGCGGCGCCTCAACGTCGCCGTCACCCGAGCGCGCCGACGGGTCGAGGTCGTCACCTCCCTCACCCACGGGCAGATCACCCCGGGCGCCAACGAGAGCCACCAGGCGCTGCAGAAGTACCTGCACTTCGCCGACCGCGGCCCGCAGGCGCTGGAGATCGACCTCAGCGGCAGCCTGGGCGACGCCGAGAGCCCCTTCGAGGAGGACGTGCTCGCCGCGATCCGCGGCCTCGGTTACGAGGGCGTGCCGCAGGTCGGCACCGCCGGGTACCGCATCGACATCGCCGTCAAGCACCCCGACGAGCCGGGGGAGTACCTGCTGGGCGTCGAGTGCGACGGAGCGGCCTACCACTCGGCGAAGGCGGCCCGGGACCGCGACCGGTTGCGGCAGGCCGTCCTGGAAGGGCTGGGCTGGCGCATCCACCGCATCTGGGGTCTCAGCTGGTACCACGACCGCGCCGGTCAGGTGGAGCGGCTGCGCCAGGCGATCGAGCACGCGCTGCGCGGGAACCCGCTGACCACCCCGGCTCCGGCACCCGTGGCCGCCGAGGTCGTCGTCGAGGAGGTCGACCTGGCGGAGCGTCCCTCGTGGGCGGTGCCGTACGAGCGCTTCGTCGGCGGCCGGCGCGCGGCCGGGCAGGACCTCGCCTCGCCCGAGGTGCGCCCGCAGCTGCGCCACTACCTCGAGGAACTGCTCACGGTCGAGGCCCCCGTGCACGAGGAGCTCCTGCTGCAGCGCTTCCGGGAGGACTGGAGCGTCGGCCGCCTCGGTCACCGCATCCGCGCCAACGTCCTCGACACGCTGTCGGGGATGTCCGTCGCGGGCGACCGGGTGCAGCGCAACGAGCGTGGTTTCTACAGCCACCGGTCCGCCGACGTCGTGCGCGTCCCCGCCGGCCCGGGGACCGGCACTGATCGGCCCGTCGAGCACGTGTCGGTCCGCGAGGTCCTCCTCGCGGTGCAGCACACCGTCGCCGACGCCGGCTCGATCGGCGAGAAGGAGGTCGTCGACCAGGTGCGCCGGCTGTTCGGCTGGGGTCGGGCGGGCAGCGACGTGGTGGCGGCGGTCTCGGGTGCCGTCCAGCGACTCGTCGAGCGCGGCGACCTGACCCGCTCCGGCGGCGACCGGCTGGTGGTGCGGCGGTGACGACCACGACGCCCGACCGGCTCCCGCCGTCCGTGGCCGCGCGCTACCCGCACTCCTACGCGGTGGTCGACGTGGAGACCACCGGCCTGGTGCCCGAGGTCGACCGCGTGCTCCAGCTCGCCGTCACGCTCCTCGACGCGCACGGCGCGGTGGAACGGTCCTGGTCCACCCTCGTCGACCCGCAGCGCCACCCCGGTCCCGTGCACGTCCACGGCATCACCGCCGACCGCCTCGCGGGCGCGCCCCTGTTCGCGGACGTCGCCGGAGAACTGCGCCGGCTCACCGCCGGGCGGGTGGTAGTCGCCCACAACGCCCAGTTCGACTGGACCTTCCTCGTCGAGGAGATGCGCCGCACCCCCCACGTGCTCGACGTGCAGCACCGGCTGTGCACCCGCAACCTGGCCCGCCGCCTGGGCCTGCCCGTCGTCGACCTCAAGCTCGCCACCCTCGCGAGCTACTGGCAGGTCGAGCAGCGCCGCGCGCACGACGCCGAGGACGACGTGCGGGTGCTCGTGGAGGTGCTGCGGCGCTCGCTGACCGCCGCCGACGAGCTGGGGATCGACCTGCCCCTGACCCCGTGCACCACGAGCGCGCAGGCGCTGGCGCCGGTGCGCCGACCCGTCCCCCTCGCGCCGCGGCGCACCCCGCGGGCCCCCCGGGTGGAGTGCCCGTGGGAGCTGCCCGCACCGTGGCGGCCCGGGCAGCCGTTGGTGCAGGGTGCCCGCGTCGTCATCACCGGGGACACCAGGTCCCCGCGCGAGGAGCTGGTGGCGCGCGCCGTGCGAGCCGGGCTGGACGTCAAGAACGGCGTCAGCCGCGCCACCACGCTCCTCGTCAGCGACGACCGCACGAGCGGCACGAAGAAGCAGCGCGACGCGGACCTGTACGGCGTGCCCGTCGTCGACGAGGCGGAGTTCGAGCGGCTCCTCGGCGCGGTGGCTCCCGGACGCGCCAAGGAGCAGCCCGCGCCGTCGCCCGTGGTGGTGCCCGCGGCGCGTCCGCAGCCCGTGCGGACCCTCGGGCCCTTCTCGCGACGACGCGTCCTCGTGCTGGGCGGCCCGCACGAGCGGGCAGCGCAGGTGCGCGCCGAGGTCGTCGCCCGGGGTGGAGCCGCGGCGGTCAACCTCACCGTCACAACCACCGACGTCATCGCCCTGGACGGGGCCGAGCGCGACCGGCGCTGGGTGCGGGTGCGGGAGCGGGGTGTTCCTCTGCTCGACCCGGTGACGTGGAAGCGTCTCGACGGCTCTTCTGTCGAACCGGAGCGCGCCGCGCCGGCGTCGGAGCCGGCGGTCCTGCCGCGCGGTGGCGTGATCGACCTGCCGGCCGACGAGCGGCGCTGGACGCTGGACGTGCAGTGGGGCGAGGCGGCGCACGAGGTCGACGTCGTCGCCCTGAGGCTCGACCAGGACGAGCAGGTGCACGGCGACGAGGACCTCGTCTACTTCGGGGCGCTCGCCACCCCGGACGGCAGCGTCGTCCTGCGGGGGGACACGTCCGGGGAGGCGGAGGTGTCGGTCGATCTCGACGGGCTGCCCGGAGACGTCAGCCGGGTGGTCGTCGCGGCCGCGGCCCCGGACGGCGTGACCTTCGGGGACATCGGCCCGGTCGAGCTGACCCTGCGCGGTGACGAGGGTGGTGTCGCCGCCTCGGCGGTCCTCGACGCGGCCACGGTCGAACGCACCCTCGTGCTCGGGGAGCTCTACGAGCGGAACGGCGTCTGGCGATTCCGAGCGCGCGGTCAGGGGTACGAGCACGGACTCGCCGAGCTGGTCGTGCGCCACGGGGTGGACGTGGAGCAGTGACAGGGGACGCAGCAGAGACAACGGCCAACACGACCAGCGCCAAATCAAGCACATAGGCTGCTGAGGCGAGACACGCTCATCGACGAGGACAGGTGCCATGGGGTTCCAGACGCCGCAGTACAAGCTGAGTGACCTGCTCAAGCGGGTCGAGGACGGGCGCATCCAGCTCCCCGACTTCCAGCGCGGCTACAAGTGGGACGACGAGCGCATCCGCTCTCTCCTGGTCACCATCACGCTCGCGCATCCCCTCGGCGTCATCATGCTGCTGCAGACGGGCAACGACCAGGTGCGCTTCAAGCCCAAGCCCCTGGCCGGGAGCGACAAGACCGCCACAAATGACCCGGACCACCTGCTCCTGGACGGTCAGCAGCGGCTGACGTCGCTCTTCCAGGCGCTCACCGGCGACGGAGTGGTCGCCACCAAGGACGTGCGCGGCAAGCTGATGAACCGCAGGTACTACCTGGACCTGGCGCTCGCCGTCTCCGACTCCGCGCGCCGGGACGAGGCGGTGCTCTCGCTCCCGGCTGACGGGGTGATCCGCTCCGAATTCGGCCGCAAGGTCGAGCTCGACGTGTCGACGCCCGACAAGGAGCGGGAGCGACGGCTCTTCCCCTTCCGGCTCATCAGTGACCAGACCGCGGCGACTCAGTGGCTCCTCCAGCTCAACGACAACGATCTCTTCAGCCGATTCCTCGGGGAAGTCCTCAGCCCCACGCAGAACTACGAGATCCCCGCGATCGAGCTCGACAAGAGCACGTCGAAGGCGGCCGTCGCGACGGTCTTCGAGAAGGTCAACACCGGGGGGCTCTCCCTCAACGTCTTCGAACTGCTGACGGCGACCTTCGCAGGCGACAAGGCGTACTTCGAACAGCACGGCACCGACTTCCGGCTCAACGACGACTGGACCGTGACGCAAGCCCAGTTCGTCAAGCACCCCGTCCTCGCTGGTGTCGCCAGTACCGACTTCCTCCAGGCAGTGACGCTGCTGACCACTCGCGCCCGCAACATCGCCGACACCAGCGATCGACCGGTCGCCATCTCCGCGCGCAAGGAAGACGTCTTCAGGCTCGAGCTGACGGACTACTTGCAGTGGGTCGACCCGCTCCGGGAAGCCTTCGTCTGGGCGTCCACCTTCCTCGCTGACCAGCACATCCACGAGGCGGCCTTCCTGCCCTACCGCACGCAGCTCGTCCCGCTGGCCGTCATCCGGGTGGTGCTCGGGAACGACGCGGACCTGGTGGGTGTCCGCAAGCGGATCCGCCAGTGGTACTGGTGCGGAGTCCTCGGTGAGCTCTACGGCGGTGCTGTCGAGACGAGGTTCGCGCGGGACGTCGAGCAGGTGCCGTCGTGGGCGCTCGCGGCTGTGTCGGAAGAGGTGAGGCACTCGGTGCCGCGCACCGTGGCGGACGGCACCTTCGTCGAGTCCCGGCTGCTGTCGTTGCGGACCCGCAATGCCGCCGCCTACAAGGGCATCTACGCGCTCCTCATGGCCGGTGGATGCCGCGATTGGAAGTACCAGCAGGCTTTCGACCAGGTCCAGTACGCGAGCCTGGCGGTCGACATCCACCACGTCTTCCCCCGGGCGTGGTGCGAGCGGAACGGCATCGACCCGAGCCTGCGAGAGAGCATCGTCAACAAGACGCCCCTCGCCGCCTCCACCAACCGCTTCATCGGAGCAGCTTCGCCCGCCGACTACCTGCCCAAGCTCGAGAAGAGCGCAGGCATGTCGCCGGAGGAGCTCGACGACATCCTCGTGACCCACGAGATCGACCCGGCAACGCTCCGATCCGCTGACTTCCAGGCGTTCTTCCTCGCTCGGAGGTCAGCGCTCCTGGAGCTCGTGGAGGGGGCGATGGGCAAGGCTGCCCAGCGAGATGTCGATGCATCTGAACTCCTCGGCGGCGACGAGGCGCCTCACGAGTTCGACCAGACGGAAGGCGTCGACGACCTCTCGGACGCCGTGGAGGAGGGCGCTGCATGACCGACACCGTCGATCGTGACGTGGCGGCAGCCGACTTCACCGCTGCCCCCGGCTCCGTGGTCGAGGTCCGTGACGAGCAGTGGCTCGTCACGGGCGTGGAGCGAGCCAGCGACGGCTGGATCGTCCACGTCCAGGGCCTGAGCGAGCTGGTCCGCGAGACGACGGCCACCTTCTCCACCGCCCTGGACGACGTCGCGGTGGTCGACTCCTCCGCGGCCCGGGTGGTGGCCGACGGCTCACCGGGCTACCGCACGGCCCGGCTGTGGCTGGAGGCCATGCTGCGGAAGTCGCCGGTCCCGCTGACGGACCCGGACCTCACCGTCACCACCCGGGGGCTGGCCGACGCCCTCGGCTACCAGCAGGCCGCCGTCCGCAAAGCGCTCGATCCGGACAACCTGCGCCCCCGCATCCTGCTGGCGGACGCGGTGGGTCTGGGCAAGACCATCGAGATCGGCATGATCCTCGCCGAGCTGGTCCGTCGCGGTCGCGGCGAGCGCATCCTCGTCGTCACCCCCCGGCACGTGCTGGAGCAGATGCAGTTCGAGCTGTGGACGCGCTTCGCCCTGCCCTTCGTGCGTCTGGACTCCACGGGGATCCAGCGCATCCGGCAGAAGCTGCCCGCCAACCGCAATCCGTTCACCTTCTTCAAGCGCGTCATCATCTCCATCGACACGCTGAAGTCCGACCGCTACCTCGCGCACCTGCAGAAGCAGCGGTGGGACGCCGTCGTCATCGACGAGTCCCACAACGTCACGAACTCCACCTCGCAGAACAACCGCCTGGCGCGGCTGCTGTCGTCGCGGACCGACGCGCTGGTGCTGGCGTCGGCCACGCCCCACAACGGCAAGGCGGAGTCCTTCGCGGAGCTCATCCGGATGCTGGACCCGAGCGCGGTCGGCCCGGACGGGACGCTGGACGAGGACCAGGTCGAGCGGCTCGTCATCCGCCGGCACCGGCACAGCCCCGACGTGGCGAGCGTGGTCGGTGGGGACTGGGCCGAGCGCCTCGAGCCGCGCAACGTCCTCGTGCCCGCCTCGCTGCAGGAGAACGAGGTGGCCCGTGAGCTGGAGGCGACGTGGCTGCACCCGGAGGGTGGCTCCTCGCCGTACTCCGGCTCCACTGCTGCGCTCTTCCCCTGGACCCTGGCGAAGGCGTTCCTCTCTTCTCCGGCTGCTCTGCGGGAGAGCATCGCTGAGCGGACCAAGCGGTTGGGCACGTCGCTGACGACCGCGCAGCAGCGGGAGGCCGACGCGTTGCAGCGGCTGGACGAGCTGGCTGCCGCCGTCGGCTCCTCGACGTCGGCGAAGTACCAGCGGCTCGTCGAGCACCTGCGCGCCATCGGCGTGGGGCCCCAGCAGCAGGTGCGTGCTGTCGTCTTCGCCGAGCGCGTCGCCACCTTGAAGTGGCTGCAGGCGTCGCTGCGCCAGGACCTGAAGATGCGCGCTGACCAGGTCAAGGTCCTCCACGGCGGCCTGACCGACGTGGAGCAGCAGGAGATCGTCGAGTCGTTCAAGCAGGCGTCCTCCCCGATCCGCGTCCTCGTCACGGGGGACGTCGCCTCGGAGGGCGTGAACCTCCACGCCCAGTGCCACCACCTCGTGCACTTCGACATCCCGTGGAGCCTCATCCGCATCGAGCAGCGCAACGGCCGCATCGACCGCTACGGGCAGAAGTCCCGCCCGCAGATCACGACGTTGCTGCTGGACCCGGACAGCGAACGCTTCGCCGGTGACCTGCGCGTGCTGGAGCGGCTGGTGGAGAAGGAGCACGAGGCGCACAAGGCGCTCGGTGACTCGGCCTCCCTCATGGGCAAGTACGACGTGGCCGCGGAGGAGGACGCCATCCGCAAGGTCCTCGCCCGCCAGGCCGACCTCGACCAGGAGGTGCGCACGGTCGCGCAGGTGACCTCCTCCGGAGGCATCGCCGGCCTCTTCGCCAAGCTGACGGCGACGGCACCAGCGGCGCCGGCAGCGCCCTCGACGGACACGACGCCGACCGGGGTCTACGCCGGTGACCTCGACTTCGTCCGCGAGGCGCTGACCGAGGCCTTCGTCACCCCGGAGGCGTCGCCGCCCAACGGCATCGGGTGGCGCGAGCACACCGGTCACGCCATCGCCGAGCTGGTGCCGCCGGCGGATCTGCGCCAGCGCCTGGAGGTGCTGCCGCAGTCGTACCTGGCCGAGCGCCGGGTGACGCAGAAGGTGCTGCTGGCGACGACGCGGCAGCGCGGCCGGCAGGAGCTCGCGCAGGCCCTCGCCGACGAGTCGACGTCGCTGTGGCCGGAGGCGCACTACCTCTCCCCCCTGCACCCGGTGGTGGAGTGGGCGAGCGACCGCGCACTGACCAGCCTTGGGCGCAACCAGGTCTTCGCCGTCCGCGGGGACGTGGAGGACATCAGCGTCCTGCTGCAGGGCACGCTGACCAACGTCCGCGGTCAGGTCGTCGCGCAGTCCTTCCTCGTGGCCACGCATCCCAACCCGGACAACCCGGCGTTCGCGCTCGTCGAGCCCTTCGCCTCCGCCGCGGCCGCTCTGGAACGGGTCGGGTTCACCGGCCCGCAGACCAACCGGGGTGCTCTCCCGACCGCGGACGAGCTCACGCGCTTCGTGGCTCCGGCGGTCCGGGCGGCGGAGCAGCAGATGGAGACGGTGGTCGCCGCGGCGGAGCAGGCCACCCGTCGACGGGTCGCGCAGTGGGCGCAGCGCACCGACCAGTGGGACCACGACGCCGGCGCGCTGATCCAGCGCTCCGAGGTGCGGGACCGACGGCGGCGCGTGGAGGAGGAACGAGAGGTGGCGCAGACGATGCTCCCGGAACGGCGGCTCGTCCGCCCGCTGCTCGTGGTCGTCCCCCGCGACGCCGGTTTCGAGGGAACGGGAGGGAACTGATGGCGACCAGCGACGCGATCCTCATCGGTGAGGACTGGATCTCCGAGCACTACGTCAACACGGACTCCAAGAGCCAGTCGTTCCAGGCGAAGGTTCTCGAGCGGCGCAAGGTATGGGACGAGACCGGCGAAGTCAGCACTCGCGCCCGCTTCGTCGAGCAGCGCGGCTGGCTGCTCGACCGGCTGTCCGTCCTGAGCACCGGCGACGACGCTGACGTCCTGACCGACGCGGACGCCGACCTGCCGGAGGTGTACGCCTGCCTGCGCCAGGTCCTCGGTTACGACGGCATCGGCCTGCACACCACCCGCACCGGACCGGTGCTGCACGTCAGCGCCCCCGGCATGGCCGAAGGCGCTCCCCTGGTGATCGTCGAGGGCCGGGCGACCACCACGGTGGATGCCCTCCTCGCCAAGGACCTCGACACCCTCCTCACCCCCTACCCGGTGGACGAGAAGACGGAGCTGCGCTCGGTCGCGCGCACGGTGTCCGCCCTCTTCGTCGCCGACCACGCCCCCGACTACGCCCTGGTCTTCGCCGGACGCCACCTCCTCCTCGCCGAACGCGCCCGCTGGGCTGAAGGCCGCTACCTGGCTGTCGATCTGCAGCTCGTCTGCGAGCGCAACGACGCCAAGCGCGGCGGCGAGGTGGACCGAGCGCTCACGTGCGTGTCGGCGGAGTCCGTCGCCCCCGACGCCGAGGGCGACGTGTGGTGGACGGGGGTGCTGGAGGAGTCCATCAAGCACACCGTGGGCGTCTCCAAGGACCTCCGCGAAGGGGTGCGCCTGTCCATCGAGATCCTCGCCAACGAGGTCGTCTCCCGGCGCGCGCAGCAGGGCCTCGACCCGTTGCCGGCCGATCAGGCACAGCCCTTGGCCAAGCAGTCGCTGCGTTTCCTCTACCGCATTCTCTTCCTCCTCTACGCGGAAGCCTCTCCCGAGCTGGGGGTGCTGCCGGCCGGGGCCCCGGAGTACGAGCAGGGCTACAGCCTGGACCGCCTCCGTGAGCTGACCCTCGTGGAGCTGGCGAGCCCGGCCGCGAAGGACGGCACCCACCTCTACGACTCCCTCGCGGTGCTCTTCCGCCTCGTCGACCGCGGCCACGACCCCGGTGCGGTGGACGCCGAGGGTGTCGTCCGCGAGGGGCTGACCTTCCGCGGCCTGCGCGCCGACCTGTTCAAGCCGGAGGCCACCGCGCACATCGACGCGGTGAAGCTCGGCAACGACGCCCTGCAGCGGGTGCTGCGCCACCTCCTGCTGAGCAAGGAGCAGCGTGGCCGGGACCGCGGCTTCATCTCTTACGCCGAGCTTGGCATCAACCAGCTCGGCGCCGTCTACGAGGGCCTCATGAGCTACACGGGCTCCTTCGCCGAGACGGACCTCTACGAGGTCGCCAAGGGCGGCGACGCCTCCAAGGGCTCGTGGGTCGTGCGGGTGGACCGGGCCGACGGCATCTCCCCAGCCGACTTCGTCCGTGTCGAGGACCCGGTGACGGGGGAGGAGACGCCGGTGCTGCACGAGCGGGGCACCTTCGTCTTCCGCCTCTCCGGCCGGGACCGCCAGCAGTCGGCGTCGTTCTACACGCCGGAGGTGCTGACCAGGTTCGTCGTCTCCCAGGCGCTGGAGGAACTGCTCGACCAGGACGGCACTACGACGCCCGCCGCGGACATCCTGCAGCTGACCGTGTGCGAGCCGGCCCTAGGCTCCGGCGCGTTCGCCATCGAAGCGGTGCGGCAGCTCGCCGAGCAGTACCTGCGCCGCCGCCAGGAGGAGCTGGGCGAGCGCATCGACCCGGACGAGTACCCGCGCGAGCTGCAGCGGGTCAAGGCGTCGATCGCTCTGCACCAGGTGTACGGGGTGGACCTCAACGCCACCGCCGTCGAGCTTGCGGAAATCTCGCTCTGGTTGGACACCATGGTCGCCGGGCTCGAAGCGCCGTGGTTCGGCCTGCACCTGCGCCGCGGCAACTCCCTCATCGGCGCCCGTCGCACGGTGTTCCGCCGCGACCAGGTTGCCAAGGGTGAGTCTTTGACGGCCATCCCGACCGACGTGCCGCTGACGTCGCTGGCGCAGGACGTCGCCGACGGGAAGCTCGCCACAGGCGTCGGGGGAGGGGTGCACCACTTCCTCGTGCCGGCGAGCGGCTGGGGCTCCGCGGTCGAGGCCAAGGAGGCGAAGGCGCTCGCGCCCGAGGCGCTGGACCGGCTGAAGAAGTGGCGACGCGCCGTCCAGGCCAAGCCGACGAAGGCGCAAGCCGATGCCCTCGTCGACCTGTCTTACCGCGTGGAAGCCCTGTGGCAAATCGCCCTGCGGCGGTTGCAGATCGCTGAGCAGGAGATCCGCCGCGCCATCCCGCTGTGGGGCATGCCGGCGCCGACCAGCGGTGGGGCGGTGCAGCGCGAGCAGATCGAGGCGGCTCTCGCCGACGCCAGCGGCGCCTACCAGCGGCTGCGGCGCGTCATGGACGCCTGGTGCGCGCTGTGGTTTTGGCCGCTGACGGACACGCTGACGACTCGGGTGGTCGAGGGATGCGAGGAGCGCATTGACCCGCCGACGCTGGCGCAGTGGATTGACGCTCTGCAGGGGCTGCTCGGTCGGCATGAGGGTTCAAAGCGGAAGGCGACGGCGGGGCACGACACCCTTGTCACTGGCGCGACATGGGATGAGCTGGGCGACCAGGAGTCCATCGACCTTGGCTTCGCCAGCGCTAGGACGGTTGATGCGGTGCTGCGGGATCACCCGTGGCTACGCGTGTGCGAGGCGGTCGCTAAGCAGCAGGGACTCTTTCATTGGGAGTTGGACTTTGCGCAGGTGTTCGCACGGGGCGGGTTTGATCTGCAAGTAGGGAACCCGCCATGGGTGAGGCCCGAATGGGATGAAAGCGCGACACTGGGAGAGATTCATGCGGGCTGGATGCTTAATGCTCAAGTGGACGGTCGAGCGCGGGCGGCACTGAAGTCAGGTCTTTTGTCTACGAAGACATCCTTGACGGCCTATGTTGATGAGTTGGCGCGCATCACGTCGACCCGCGCCGTCATATCTGAGCCCGCCGCATACCCTTATTTGTCTGGGCTGCGCCCAGACCTGTATCGATGCTTCATGAGTCGAACTTGGCGCCATCGCTCCTCTAAGGGCGCGGTTGGATTAATCCATCCGGAGACACACTTTACTGACGAGAAGGCAGGATTGCTGCGCGAGGCGACCTACAAGAGACTTAGGCAGCACTGGCAATTCCTCAATGAACTTTACCTTTTCGATATTGACAATCACGTAAGTTACGGCGTCCATGTCTACGGATCTGAACTCGATCGGGTTAAATTCTCCATGGCGAGCTCCCTCTATCATCCCGATGTTGTCCCTAGATCAGTCCATCACGATGGTTCGGGGGCCGAGCCGGGCTTGCGGAATGATCAAGGCGAGTGGGAGTTGCGCCCTCACAATGGCAGGATTTTTTCAGTCACAGATGAAGTCCTCACTACTTGGCGCGATCTTCTTGAAGATCCAACCGTTCCTGCTTTGCGAACGCGGATGGTGTATGTAGTGAATCGAGCCGCTTCCGCGGTGCTTTCAACCCTGTCAGCACTCCCTAGGCTCAATTCCCTAGGACCCAGTTACTCCCAAGGTTGGAATGAAACAACCGACTTCAAGCGAGGTGTGTTTCACGTCGAGTGGGGCGCTCCTGTTGGATGGGAAGCCGCCATCCTTCAGGGGCCGCACATTTTTGTAAATACTCCTATGTACAAGCATCCGAACTCCTCCATGAAGAGTAATCGCGACTGGTCTCTCGTGGACTTCGAAAGGATGGATGAATCGGCGCTTCCTATTACCTCTTACAAGCCTGTTTGGAAACCCGCAGAGTATGGCGGAGCATACAGTTCTTGGAGCACGCCTGAGGGCGTCCGGAGCCCCAGAGAGTACTTTCGGATTAGCTGGCGCGGGATGGCGTCTAACACTGGTGAGAGGACTTTAATTCCTGCTCTTACCCCTCCTGGAGCGGCTCATGTAGATGGTGTCTTTTCGGCAAGTTTTGTCGACCGCCCACTGCCTCAATTGATTACGACGCTGGGCTACCTATCGACTCTATTGGCAGACTTCTTAGTGAGGATTGCGCCAAAATCAACGATTCGAGCCGGGACAGCCAATCGCCTTCCCGTTCTCGTCGATCACCCTTTGAACTCGCTCTTAACTCTTAGAGTTCTGCGGATGAATTGCGTTACGGATGCTTATTCTGAAGCCTGGAGAGCGTGCTTTGACGCGGTATTCTCTAGAGATGAATGGGCTAATACAAGCCGAGCGGGGCGAGTTCGGGCTGCCTTGAATGCGGTTCCCGTCAATTGGGACAGTCTTGTGCCGCTTCGAATCGCTGAAGATCGCCGCCAAGCGCAGGTTGAAATTGATGCTCTTGTGGGAGTGATGGCGGGAGTTGATGTCGAGGACTTGTGTACGCTTTACCGAACGCAGTTTCCTGTATTGCGGGACTATGATCAAAATGTTTACCTCTACGACATGAATGGTCGTCTCGTCCCAAATTCTGTCCTCACCGTCTGGCGCAAGAAGGGCGACAGCATCACCGAGGCCGAGCGCACCGCCACGAACCAGGCAGGAAACACCTACACCTACGAGCTGCCCTTCGTGACACTCGACCGTGAGGCGGACATGCGGCAGGCGTACGCCGTCTTCGAGCAGCGCCTCAAGGAGCGTTCGTGACGGAGCTACTCCCCACCGTCCAGGCTAAGGACGTCCGCGGCAGCCTGCTCGACTACCTCACGACGACGTTCGCGCTCGCCGATGAGGACGCCCGAGCAGCACTCACCGAATTCCTCACCGACCCTGAGTCGGGGCTGTTCAAGGGGCCGTACGTGCGGCTGCGCCTGCCGTTCCGCCCAGCGGACGAGGGTTGGCGCAAGTCGCTGGACTGGTACAGCGGCTTCCCGCCCTACGGGCACCAGGCTGCAGCTTTCCACCGCCTCAGCAGTGCCAACCTCGGGCCGGCCAAGCCTCGGCCACTACCTACGCTCGTCACCACGGGGACCGGTTCGGGCAAGACCGAGGCGTTCCTCATCCCGATCCTCGACCACGTGCTCCGCGCGAAGCGGGCGGGGGAGACGGGCACCAAGGCGGTCGTCCTCTACCCGATGAACGCCCTGGCCAACGACCAGGCCAAGCGCCTCACGCACCTCCTCACCACCGACCCGGGCCTCGCCGGCATCACCGCTGCCCTCTACACAGGCCAGCGGGGTGCCACCCGCACCAAGGTCACCGTCGACGGGCTGATCACCGACCGCGCCGTCATCCGCAGCGACCCGCCCGACATCCTGCTGACGAACTACAAGATGCTCGACCAGCTCCTGCTGCGCGCCGACGACGCCCCGCTGTGGGCGAAGAGCGCTCACAGCCTGCGCTACCTCGTCCTCGATGAGTTCCACACCTACGACGGCGCCCAAGGCACCGACGTGTCCATGCTGCTGCGCCGGCTCGGCATTACCCTCAAGAGCTATTGGAAGGACAACGACGAGCGCCTCACCGTCGAGGATCGCAACCGCTCCCTCGGTCGCATCACGCCGGTCGCCACCTCCGCCACCCTCGGCGATAAGGGTGATCCCGAGGCGATGCTCCACTTCGCGACCACCGTCTTCGGTGAGGAGTTCGCCGCTGACGCCGTCGTCACCGAATCCCGCCTCACTGCGGAGGAGTGGATCGGCAAGGCGCTTATGACGATCCGAGAGCGCGGGTACGAGGCGGTCCCCGTCGATGACGACCTCGCCGCCCAGGTGGTCACCGCGGTCGAGGCCGTCGACGGGCACGCCGACGGTCGGATTCTCACGGAGACTGTCATCTCCCACCTCTACGGCACGGCCGGCAAGCCCCCAGCGCTGCGGGACGCCGCGCCGACCAAACTGCTCGACCTGTTGCGTGCCCACCCCGTCACCGAGAGCCTGCTCGCCGCCGCCTCCCACGCCGTGTCGCTGCGGGACCTCGCCACCGCCCTCGTCCCAGCTGGCCTCGGTGCGCGTGATGGTGCGGCTCGCCAGGAGCGTGCCGAAGAGTTCACCGTCGCCCTGCTGGCCGCTTTCAGCCACCTGCGCGCCGCCGTCGGTCGGGACGCGCCCTCCGTCGACCTGCACCTGTGGGTGCGGGAGCTCACCCGCATCGACCGCTCCGTCTCCGACGTCCCGCGCTACCTGTGGAGCGACGACGGCGACCTCGTGACCGGAGACGGGGACGACCCCACTGACACCGCCAACGCGCCCGCCCTGCCGGCGCTCTACTGCCGGCACTGCGGCCGCTCCGGGTGGGGCGCCGTTCTCGCGCCGACCGGCTCCGACCTCGACACCGACGACGCGAACATCCGCCGCCGGCGCATGGCCCGCGACGAACGCTTCCGCCCCCTCGTCTACGCCCCCACCGAGGGCGACCGGGCCGTCGCCTACCCCGGCACGCGGGTGCAGAACCTCATGTGGTTCGCCGTGCGCGAGCGCCGTCTGCTCGCCACCGCACCCGACGAGAGCGCTCTACGCGGCGGTGGTGTCCTGCCCGTCCTCACTCACCTCGGCGCGGACGCCGGGGAGCAGTCCCTCGACGACACCTGCCCCTCCTGCCAGCAGACGGACGGCATCCGCTTCCTCGGCTCCGCCATCGCCACCCTGTTGTCAGTGACCCTGTCCACCCTCTTCGGCGCCCACGACCTCGACGCGCAGGAGAAGAAGGCCCTCGTCTTCACCGACAGCGTGCAGGACGCCGCCCACCGGGCCGGGTTCGTGCAGACCCGCTCCTTCAGCCTCACCCTGCGCGCGGTGCTGCGCGAGGCGGTCGGCGACCACGACATCAGCCTCGACGACCTCGCCGACGAGGTCCTCACCCTCGCCGGTGACGACCCGCACCGCCGCTACCGCGTCGTGCCGCCGCAGCTCGTCGACCACGAGCAGTTCACCCCGTTCTGGCAGGCGTCCCGCCAGCGCGACGTGCCCGCGACCGTCCGGGCTCGCGTCAAGCGCCGGCTCCGACTCGACGCGGCCCTGGAGTTCGGCCTGCAGTCCCGCACCGGGCGGACCCTCGAACGCACCGGCAGCGTCGCCGCCGAGGTCGCCGTCGCCGCTCCCCAGCTGCTGCGCGCGGCGGAGCAGGCGCTGGAGGAGGCCGGCGGGCTCCCCACCCTGGAGGGCCTCGACGAGCCGGGCGCACAGGAGAAGACCGCCTGGGGGCGCGGTGTGCTGGAACGCATGCGCCAGCGCGGTGCCATCGCCCACCCCTGGTTCGAGCGCTACCAGCGGGAGGACGGCAACCGCTACAGCATCTGGGGCGGCCGGCCCCGCTCCGACGGCATGCCGGCCTTCCCCAGGGGCCGTGCGGCGCCCGGCTACCCGCGCATCGGCGGAGCACGCCTGGAGAAGTCCACCGACCTCGACGCCGTCGCCACCCCCCAGAGCTGGTACGCGCTCTGGACCGCGCGCACCCTCGGCGTCTCACCCCAGGACGGTGCCCGGCTGGCCCGGCTGCTGTTCCAGCGGCTCGCGCACCTCGACGTCCTCGGCGTCACCACCAGCAGCAGCAATGCGCAGATCTACCAACTCCGCCCCGCGTCCGTCGTCCTCACCCCCATCCGCCTCGAAGCCCTGCAGGCGGGGGAGCACACGCTGGTCTGCGAGGTGTGCCAGGCCCTGGAGCCGGTGAGCCGGGCCGTGGCCGGTCAGCTCGACGGCGCACCCTGCATGGTCGCGCGTTGCGCCGGTCGCCTGGTGCGGGGCGAGCGCGACGACAACTTCTACCGGCGGATGTACGCCTCCACCGGGATCCAACGCGTCATCGCCCGCGAGCACACGAGCATGCTCGAGGACGAGGTGCGGCTGCGCTACGAGGAGGCCTTCAAGCAGCAGGACCGCGACCCGCAGGCGCCCAACGTGCTCGTCGCCACCCCGACGTTGGAGATGGGCATCGACATCGGTGACCTCTCCACCGTGATGCTGGCCGGCCTGCCCAAGACCGTGGCGTCCTACCTCCAGCGCATCGGCCGCGCCGGCCGCCTCACCGGCAACTCCCTCAACCTCGCCTTCGTCACCGGTCGCGGTGATCAGCTGCCGCGCCTCGGCGATCCGCTGTCCGTCGTCAACGGCGAGGTGCGGCCACCCGCCACCTACCTCGACGCCGAGGAGATCCTCCGGCGCCAGTTCGTCGCCTTCCTCGCCGACCGGATCGCGCGCACCTCCTCCGCGCCGCACCCCCGTTCCGCCCTCGAAGCCATCGGCAGCACCGACCCCGGTTCGTACCTGCAGGCGCTCATCGCGGATGCGGAGGAGAACACCGAGGAGCGCCTCGAGAGCTTCCTCGCCGGTTTCCCCACCCTCACCGACGCCGCGCGCGAGCGCCTCCGCGCGTGGGTCACCCCGTTGCCCGACCTGCCGGGGGCCAGTGGTCTCGCGACGCGGTTGCACGCCGAGTCGCAACGCTGGCAGCACACCGTCCAGACGCTCACCTTCCGCCAGCAGGAGATCGAGAAGTCCCTACCCGCCCTACAGCAGATCGCCGCCTCCCCAGCCGCCACCGACGCCGACAAGCGCGCCGAGCGCACGGCCAAGGCGGCGCTCCGCCTCACACGCGGCGAGCTGGCCGAGCTGCGCGGTGAGTACTGGATCGGCGTGCTGGAAGGGCACGGCCTCCTGCCGAACTACACGCTCCTCGACGACAGCGTCACCCTCGACGTCACGCTCAGCTGGACCGACCCGGACACCGGTGAGTACCAGAACGACCCCGTCAGCTACCACCGCGGTGGTAGTCAGGCGCTGCGCGAGTTCGCACCGGGCGCCACCTTCTACGCCGGCGGCTACCGCATCGTCGTCGACGCCCTCGACCTCGGCCACGACGGTGAGGCCGTGCACACCCTCGTGCTGTGCCCGGCCTGCGGCTACGCCACCGATGCCGCGCCGCCCCCGGCCTGTCCCCGGTGCGGCAGCACCGCCATCGCCGACACGAAGCAACGCTTCGACGTCGTCGAGCTGCAGCGGGTCTCCTCGGCCATGCGCCGCGACGACGCCGTCATCACCGACGACCGCGACGACCGCATCCGCGAGCCCTTCACCATCGTCACCGCCGCCGACGTCGACCCCGACCGCGTCACCCGCCGCTGGTACGTCGAGGGGTACGGCTTCGGCGCCAAGCACCTGCGCGACCAGACCATCCGCTGGATCAACATTGGCAAGGGCGGCGTGCGGGCGACACCGCGGATGCTGGCCGGCGAGGACCTACCAGCACCGCTCTTCCGCGTCTGCTCCTCCTGCGGGCAGCTCGACACCGACACCCGCAGGAACCGGCCTGAGGAGCACCGCCCGTGGTGCCCGCGGCGCTCTGCGAGCACGGAGGACACCCGGAGCGTCGCCCTCACCCGCACGCTGAACACCGAGGGCCTCGTCGTGCGCCTGCCCACGTCCGTCACCCTCGGGGACCACTTCGCCGTTCCGAGCCTCTCCGCGGCGATCATGCTGGGGTTGCGGGAGCACCTCGGGGGCGCTCCCGACCACATCGCGGTGACCACGATCGTCGACCCCACGCCCACGAACGGGGGTGACAACAGCGCGGCCTTGCTGCTGCACGACGTCGTCCCCGGCGGTACCGGCTACCTCGCCGAGCTGGCCGACCCCGAGACGGTGTGGACCATCCTCCGCGCCGCGTGGGCGGTGTTGAAGGACTGTCCGTGCCAGCGGGAGCAGCGCCTCGCCTGCCACCGCTGCCTCCTGCCGTTCGCTTCACCCCACCAGGTGCGCTCGGTCTCCCGCGCCGCGGGGGAGCGGCACCTGCGCGACATCCTCCTCGCCAGCGGACCGGTGGACGCCGAAGAGCCCCCCGTGGACATGGCGTGGAAGTACACCCAGGACGAACCGGATGGCGACGACCCGGAGTCCACCCTGGAGAAGCGCTTCCGCGTCGCCTTCACCAAGCGGCTGCAGGCGATGGGGGCCACGGTCAAGGACCAGCCCACCAGCTCCGGGAACCGCTCGATCATCACCCTCGGCGGCAATGGGCGGGTCTGGACGCTCGAACCGCAGCAGATCACCCTCGGCTCCAAACCCGACTTCATGCTCCGCTGCAGCCAGGCCGGCATCCCCGAGGTCGCCATCTTCACCGACGGCTGGCGCTACCACGCCAGCCCGGTGATCAACCGCCTCGCGGACGACGCGACCAAGCGGGCCGCGCTGCGGGCCAGCGGACGCATCGTCCTCGGCATCACGTGGCAGGACGTGCAGGCGGCGCAGAGCGGCACGGTCACGCCGCCGAGCTGGTGGGACGCCGTCGCCGCCGGCCACCTCATGGCCGGGTCCGAAGGGCAGCTCAGCCAAGCCCTGCTCGACCTCGTGACGGGTGGCCCCTTCGACCTGCTCATGTGGTGGATCCAGAACCCGGACCCCGACGCGTCGGCGCGCCTCGCCCACTGGCTGCCCTGGTTCCTGCTCGGCTCCGCGTCCGCCACCGGCGTCGCCCTGCCGGCGGGCACACTCACCGCCGCCGCGGACGCCCTCGACGGGGACGTGCCGGTGCAGGACGGCGGTGCGACGTGGTTGTGGACGCAGGGATCGGTCGCCCTGGTCGCAGGCCTGGTGTACCCCGAGACCGGCGCGACGGACGTGGCGCTCGTGCTGGACGACCGCCCTGAGCAGCTCGGCCTCCACCACGCGGACGCGTGGCGGATGTGGCTGCAGCTGAGCAACCTGCTCGCCCTCCGCCAGCTGCCCACCGTCATCACCACCCGCACCCACATCGACACTGCGAGCACATCTGCTGTCGTCCAGCCGGCCGCTCCGGCCGTGACGGCTGCGCTGCCCCCCGAGTGGCAGGAGCTGCACGACCTCGGCACCGCCGTCGAGCAGCAGCTCATCGTGGCGCTCGCCGCCGCCGGCGTCTCCGTGCCCGTCCAGGGCGAGGAGTCGCCCGAAGGCATCCCCCTCGGGCTCGCCTGGCCCGACCAACGCGTCGTCGTCGACTTCAGCATGGACGACGCCGACAAGGTGGAGCTCGACGCGGCGGGATGGCACGTCGTCGAGCCCGACGTCGAGGCCGTGCAGATGGCCCTCACCGCAGGAAAGGCGTAGCCGTGCCCCAGATCGTCATGGGACCCAACCAGACCGGTGCGCTGGACGCCTCGGTGAAGAAGCAGGCCTACGCCTTCCTCGAGAAGCTGACCGAGAACGACGCCCTCCCCGGCCTGCACATCGAGCCCATCAACGGCTCCGCCGACGACCGCGTCCGCACCGGGCGGGTCAACGACTTCTACCGCGCGGTCCTGTTCAAGCTCCAGGGCCAGGCCTCCACAGCCACCTACGTGTACCTCGGCGTCCTGCCGCACGACGACGCCATCGCCTTCGCCAAGAAGGCCTGCCTGACCGTCAACCCGGTCAACGGCATCGCCGAGCTCATCATCGCCACCGCGGAAGAGCAGACTCCCGGGAGCGCCAAGCCGCCAGCGGTGAGCCCGAGCCCCCCGGTCGCCGACCCCGACCCGGCGCCGCAGCTGACCACCGCCCCCGAGCCTTCTCCCACGCCCAGCCCCCTGCTGCCCTCGCTCGGACTGGACCGGGCCGTCCTGGTCGACGACATCGGCATCCACCCGGAGGTCGCGGACGCCGCCCTCACCGCGACCTCCGAGGACGACCTCCTCGGCCTCGCGGAACGGATCGTCCAGTGGCAGGGCATCGCGCTCCTCGACCTGGCCAGCGGCAAGAGCGTCCAGGACACCAAGGCCGCGTTGAGCATCGGGGACGACGTACCCGTCCCGGCTCCGGAGACCGCCGGGGACGAGCGTCTCATCGTCGCCCTGCAACACCCCGCGGCGAAGATGCAGTTCGCTTTCATCGAGGACGACGAGGAGCTGCGTCGAGCGATCGAGGACGACTCCTTCGCCGCCTGGCGGGTGTTCCTCCACCCCGAGCAGCGCAAGTACGCCACGGCGAGCTACAACGGACCCTTCCGGCTCTCCGGGGGTGCTGGCACCGGTAAGACGGTCGTCCTGCTGCACCGGGCTCGCCACCTCGCCCGCAAGTACCCCAGCGCCAGCATCCTGCTCACCACCTTCACCAAGACCCTCGCCGAAGCCCTGCGCAACGACCTGCGCCGGCTCGACTCGGACCTGCCGTTGCCCACCAGCATGGGCGATCCCGGGGTGTACGTGTCCGGCATCGACGCCGCCGTCAGTGCCGTGCTGCGCACCCGCAGCGAGGTGCAGCCCGCTGTCGAGCTGGTGCTGGGGCAGCGTTCCAGCGAGATCGGACAGCGCACCAGGGAGGAGATCTGGCAGGACGTCGCGGCCGTCGCAGACGAGCTGCCGAGCGAGCTGAAGAACCGATCGTTCCTCGTGCCCGAGTACTCCCTCGTCGTGCTCCCGAACCGGGTGACGACCCGGGACGCCTACCTCACCGTCCGTCGACCCGGTCGAGGAGTCTCCCTCGACCGCAAGAAGCGCCTCGGCGTCTGGAAGGTCGTCGAGGCGTACCGGGCCCGGGCGAGCATCGACGGCAGCATCGACTACACCGAGGCCGCCACCATCGCCGCCGCTGCGCTCGACGCTGAGGCCGCCGCCGGGGGAGCCCGACCCTTCGACCACGTCCTCGTCGACGAGGGCCAGGACCTCACCCCGAGCCACTGGCAGTTCCTACGCGCGCTCGTCCGCGAGCGCCGTGACGACCTCTTCATCGCCGAGGACTCGCACCAGCGCATCTATGGCCAGCGCGTCGTGCTCGGCCGCTACGGCATCCGCATCGTCGGACGCTCCCAACGGCTCACCTTGAACTACCGGACGACGGCGCAGAACCTGCACTACGCGGTGGGGGTGCTGGAAGGAGGGCAGTACGTCGACCTCGAAGAGGGCGCCGAGCAGTCCTGGCAGTACCGGTCGGCTCGCAGTGGGCCAGCCCCTCGCGTCGCGTACTGCGACACGCTCTCCCAGGAGCTCGACACCGCGGCCGAGGCGGTGCGCAGCTGGCTCACCGCGGTGGACTCACCGGAAGCCATCGGGCTGCTGGTCCGCGACGCTCACCAAGCGCGGCAGCTGACCCGCGGGCTCGAGGACCGCGGGATCGACGTGCGGATGGTCGACCACGGGACCGTGCGCCCCGGCCAACCACTCGTCATGACGATGCACCGGGCCAAGGGCATGGAGTTCTCCCGCGTCCTCATCTTCGGCGTCGACGAGGATCTCGTGCCCGCCGCCTACCTGCTCAAGGGACTCACCGACGCCGACCGGGACGACCTGCTGCTGCGGGAACGGTCGCTGCTGTACGTGGCGGCGACGCGAGCACGGGACGAACTCCTGATCACCACCGGGGGCAAGGCCAGCGCGATGCTGCCCGCACTCCGCCCCGCTCCCTGACTGAGACGAGACGCATCCGGGCGGGTTGATCCGGTCGCAGGCTGCTCCAAGTGGGGCGTCTTCCTCGACCCAGAACCCGAAGCGCCCGAAGTCCTCATGGACAGGGAGCCAGTCGAGCAGGTGCTCCGATGCGGCTGAAGGTGTGTGGTGCAGGTCCAGTACATCGTCGACTTCGACGTCCGCGGGTGCGACCTGCCCGACGGTCGGAGCGTCTTCGACGCCCTCTTGCGGCACGTGCAGGAGTGGCTGGAGTTCGGCCACCTCGACGTCCCCGACCTCACCGCTGTGCCGGCCGACGGCGCGTGCGAGCTGCGCCGGAGGGGCTTGCCGCCCGCCGACGCGTCGTGGACGGTGGCCGAGGGACCGCGGCAGCTGACGTGGCACCAGGTCCGAACACCGTCCAGCAAGGCGGTGCGCATTGACCTGCGCGCGCCCATCCCCGGCGCCCACGCCGTCCACGTCACCGGGGTGACCATCGCCCACGACAACACCCGCGAGGCGGCGACGCTGCGGGTCGTCACCGGGCGGGAGTCGCTGGGCGGCTGGATCGCGCCCGCGCCGCTGTCGTTCCTGCGCCAGCCCGCCGTCGTCCGCCGCGTCGTGGAAGACCCGGCGCTGGACGTCGTCGCCTACGGGTACCCGGTCGACGGCACCCGCAGCGACGTCACCACCGCCGGTGAGGCGCAGGTACTCCTCGAGGCGTTGGCTCGGCAGGAACGGCTCCCGGTGCTGCTCGTCGCGCCGTCCCACGTCGACCACGCGGCCTTCGCCGACGCGGCCGCGCTCGAGCTGCCCGGTCTGGCGACCGTCGTGTGCGTGCGGTCCGCGGGTGCCCGGCAGGCGCTCGCCCAGCGGTGGGCGGGTCTGGCCCTGACGCCCGGGCAGGCGCGGCTCGTGTGGCCGGACGCGGCGTCGCCCCGGCACCCGCTCCTCGACCTGGGTCGGCTCGAGCAGGAGCTCGCGGGGGTGCTGCTCGACGAGCTGGTGCGCACGCTGGCGCCGCTGTCGGTCGTCGCCCGAGGTGTCGACGTGCCGTTCCGGCGCGTCGAGCGGGCCGCGCGGGCGCTCGCGCGCGCCGAGCTCGCCGCCCGCGTCACCTCCGCCGGAGCCGCCGGCGACGAGCACGCCGAGCTGGCCGCGCTGCGCGCGCAGGCCGCGGCGGCCGAGCAGGAGGTCGAGGAGTGGGTGGGGGAGGTGCAGCGCCTCGAGGCCGAGGTCGCCGCTCTGAGCGAGGCCCTCGCCCGGCCGGCGTGGACGCGCCCCGCCGAGGAGGCGCTGCCCGACTGGGACGACGCCCCGGCGCTGGACCCCTCCGACGCCGGCCCGCTGCTGGACTTCCTCGAGCAGCGCAGCGGCGGGCGGCTGCGCTTCACCGCCGACGTGGCCCGCACGTGGCGCAAGTCCGGGTACGCCCACCCGCACCTCATGCGGCAGGCGCTCGTCGACCTCGCCCGCGCCGCCGTCGCCTTCGCCAACGCGCAGGGGACCATCACCGCCCGGCTCGGTGACTGGTTCCGCGAAACCGTGGGCCTCGACGTGGCGACGACCGACCTGGCCCTCAAGCGGTCCGGGCGGGCGCGTTTCGAGTTCGAGGGGCAGCAGCTCGACGGCGTCCCGCACGTCAAGCTCGGCGACGCCAAGAAGCCGAACGAGTGCGGGCGGATCTACTTCGCCCACCAGAGCGAGCCGGCGCGGTTCGTCGTCCACCACGTCGGCGTGCACGACCTGCACCCGTGACCACCGTCGTGAGCACCGCCGAGCCGGCCGGCGCCTCGCAGCTGCGGCTCGCCCGCCGCGCGAAGGCCGAGGCCGCCGAGTACGCGCGGCTGCTGGAGGACGCGCAGCGCCAGTACCGCCGCCACCGCGCCGCGGGCGTCTCCGAGCAGCGCGTCTTCCGCCTCCTCGCCGCCATGGAGTCGCTCGGCTGGCGCACCCTCGCCGACCGCAAGTGGCCGGGCACCCGCGCCGCCAACGTCGACTTCCTGCACGTCGGCCCCGGCGGGGTCCTCGTGGTGGACGTCAAGAACTGGGCGGAACCGGAGGTCGTCGACGGCCGCCTGCAGCGTGGTCAGGAGGACGCCCAGGACGACGTCGACAAGCTCCTGCGGATCGCCGACCTGGTGGAGGAGAGCACCGCCGACATCGGCCTCGCGCCCAGCCAGGTCGTGCCCGTCCTCGTCTTCGCCGGCCGCAGCCTGCAGGCGCGCATCGGGCGGGTCGTCCTCCTCGGTGAGCAGGACGTCGTGCCGTGGGTCAACCGGCTGGGCGGTGCGCTCACCGCCGAGCAGGTGCGCGAGGTGGCCGACGTCCTCGACCGGGACTTCGCCCCCTACGAGGACCCCGGCGCGGTGGAGGACCCGCCGCAGCTGCCCGTCGTCGTCCCGCTGCCCGAGACCGCAGCGCAGGGGGAGCAGCTGGCCCTACCGACGCTGCAGGACGTCGAGCAGTCCCTCCTCGACCGCGCGTACAGCACCTCCGTCGAGGAGTGGATGACCTTCCTGCACCCCGCGCAGGTCAAGGTGGTCCGGCAGAGCCGCAACGGGCCGGCGCGCCTGCGCGGGCCGGCGGGAACGGGGAAGACCGTGATCGGCCTGCACCGCGCCGCGTACCTCGCCGCCCGGCGGCCGGGGCAGGTCCTCGTCGTCTCCTTCGTCCGCACCCTGCCGACCGTCCTGGAGGGCCTCTTCGCCCGGCTCGCCCCCGAGCACGCCGGGAAGGTCGTCTTCACCGGGCTGCACCGGTGGGCGTCGACCTTCCTCGCCGACCGGGGTGTCGCGGCCCGCGTCGACGGCACGCGCGCCGACACCTGCTTCTCGCGCGCGTGGATGGCCGTAGGGCGCGACAAGCTCGGGGACGTCGAAGGAGTCGGCTACTGGAAGGACGAGGTCTGCAAGATCATCAAGGGGCGGGGCCTCACCGAGTTCGAGCAGTACCGAGCCCTGCGGCGTGTCGGACGCTCCACCCGGCTCGACGCGGCGCAGCGGGAAGCGGTCTGGGAGCTGTACGTCGCCTACACGGTGTTCCTGCGGGAGGCGGGCGTCCGCGACTTCGACGACCTGCTCCTCCTCGCTCTCGACGAGGTCCGTCGACGCCCGCTCGACCCGCCGTTCTCCGCCGTCGTCGTCGACGAGGTGCAGGACCTCAGCCGCGTCGGGGTGCAGCTGCTGCACGCCCTCGCCGGCGACGGCCCGGACGCCCTCACCCTCATCGGTGACGGGCAGCAGTCCGTGTACCCCGGCGGGTTCACCCTTGCCGAGGCCGGCGTCAACGTCCGCGGGCGCTCGACCGTCCTGCGCACCAACTACCGCAACGCCCGCGACGTCCTGCAGGCAGCCCTCGACGTCATCTCCGCCGACGAGTTCAGCGATCTCGACGACGACCTGCAGATCGGGCAGCGCGACGTCGATACTGCCCGCGCCGGTGGCGTGGTCGTCCGCGTCGACGCGGCGGACGGACGGAGCCTGGACGCGGCGCTGACCTCCGCGCTCAAGCGGATCCCCGAGGACGGTGTCGGGCTCAGCGACTGCCCGGTCCTGGCCGCCACCACCAAGGAGGCCAACCGCCTCGCCGGGGTCCTGCGCCGCGCCGGCCTGCCCGTCGTACCGCTGGAGGACTACGCCGGCCGGCCCGTCGACGCCGTCAAGGTCGGCACCATCAAGCGGTCGAAGGGGCTGGAGTTCTGGGCGGTGTTCCTGCCATGTGCCCAGGAGCAGCCGCCACCGCGGAGGGCGGAGGAGTCGGACGAGGCCCACCGCGACCGGTGTGCGCTGCACCGGCGGGAGCTCTTCGTCGGGATGACGCGGGCGCGAGACAGGTTGTGGCTGGGGCGGCTGAATCCGTGACGAGTCCCCGCTCCGGATTCAAATTAGCGGTCAGGTCGTCGCGGCGTCGTGCTCCAGCGAGGCGCGCAGAGCAGCGATGAGCGGCTTCAGCTGGAAGTCGACGTTCCCCCGCTCGATCCTGGGGCGTCGCTTGGCGATGTGCTTGCGGTACGTGTCCTCGAAGGTGAGGGCCGCTTCCTCGGCTTCCCCGGGCGCGACCAGGCGGCACTGCGCCACCACCAGGCTGAAGTCGTCCAGCGCGCGCTGGAACTCCGCCTTTTTGTCCGCCGTCGGGTCGAGCGTCCACTCCGTCGATGCCCGCTGCACCCGCCGGCCGCGCTCGACGACCTGCGTGGAGAACTCGACCATCCGCGTCCGGTCGGCCGCACGCAGGGTCAGCCGCGCGAGATGCTCGGCGTGCTCCCTACCGCGCTTGTTGGCCAGGTGCGCAAACGCCAAGCCTGCGATGCCGATGACGACGGTCGACACCGGAGCGATCCACTCAGCCGCCACCACGGACCTCCTCGGGACAGTGTCCAGGAGGCTACCGTCCGTGTTCGTCATCGCAGCTCTGATGCATCGCGGCGCCGGCCTCTCCGTCGCGGCTGACTACGAAGCGACCATAATCAAGGTTCTTGCTCAACCTTGATTATGATGCTGTCATGGTCCGCTTGGTGAGCGCCGTCTGGAGCCCCGATCCGGCCGACGTGGTGGGGCTGCCGCGGCGGCACCGTCAGCCCTGCCGCTACGACGCCTTCGTCCCCGACACCCTCGTGGGACGGGAGGTGGTCCTGCCCGCCGACGTGATCGCCGACGTCTCCGACGCCGAGCGCGCCGTCCAGGCGCTTAACACCTCCGACCTGCCCTACCGCGGCTACGAGGCGATCGCCCGGCTGCTCCTGCGCGCCGAAGCGGTCGCCTCCTCCCGCATCGAAGGCTTGGAGATCGGCGGTCGCCGGCTGGCGCGCGCCGACGCGGCACGTGCCGCGGACGGCTCCTCGCCCGACGAGGGCGCCGCGGAGGTCCTCGGCAACATCGACGCGATGCGCGCCGCCGTCGACGACGTCGCCCGCCGCCCCCGCGTGGGCGTCGGCGGCATCCTCGACATCCATCGTGCTCTGCTGGGCGGTACCCGCGACGCCTCCTGGGCGGGCCAGGTACGCGACCGGCAGAACTGGATCGGCGGGTCCAGCTACAACCCCTGCCGCGCGGACTTCGTGCCCCCGCCGCCCGGGGAGGTGCCGGCGCTGCTGGACGACCTGGCCGCCTACCTGGAGTCGGACTGGCACTCCCCGCTCGTGCAGGCGGCGATCGCCCACGCGCAGTTCGAGACCATCCACCCCTTCGCCGACGGCAACGGCCGCACCGGCCGCGCGCTGATCCACGTCGTCCTCACCCGCCGCGGCCTCAGCCCGCGGCACGTGCCGCCGATCAGCCTCGTGCTGGCCACCCGCAGCGCCGACTACGTCGCCGGCCTCACCGCCTACCGGGCCGACGGCCTCGCCGACTGGATCGCCGTCTTCGCGGCCGCGACGACGGAGGCGTGCGAGCGCGTCGCCGGGCTCACCACCGGCCTCGCCGACCTGCGGCAGCGGTGGCGCGCCGCGGTCGGCGCCCTCCGCGCAGGCTCGACGACGGCCCAGCTGATCGACGAGGTGCTCCCGCAGGCGCCGGTCCTCACCGTCGCGCAGCTGGTGCGGCTCACCGGACGCTCCGCCCAGGCCGTCAACCAGGCCGTCGACCGGTTGCACGCCGCGGGCATTCTGCGGCAGACCACGGCTGGGCGGCGCAACCGCGCCTTCGAGGTCGACGGGCTCATCGACCTCATCACCGGCTTCGAGCGGTCCCTGGCGTCACCGGCCGGGGATACCGCGGTCGAGCCGCCGGCGCGGCCGGTGCCGCGACGACCGGGACGCTGAGGCGTCGAGCAGCGAACCCGCCCAGATGTCTGGGTCGAAGGCGGTGAGCCGCGGATGTTCGAGCGGCGGTACGTATGGCGACAGGGGAAATGCTCAAACACCAAAGACGCAACGGCTCCGAGGAGCTGTTGTGTCTTTGGCGTTTGGCCTGAGCGGTGAGGGGCTGTGTACGTTCAACCATCCGTGATCACCGCGGGTGGGGAGGAGGCTGACAGGGAGCCTGCAGGGGTGAGGGGACACGCCGCGGTTCGAGAGCGCTGGAGCGGCGTGTCGCGCGGTGCGTGCAGGCTGGCTGTCAGGCCTCGTGGTGGGCGGTGAGCGTCAGCTGCCACGTGAGGCCGCTGTCGGTGTCGAGAACGCCGGTCTCCCCGGCGCTCGCGGTCGCCAGGTCTGCGGCCGCGCCGAGCAGCGGTTCGACGCCCACCGACCGGTACGGCGCCGACTCCGGCCACCCGTGAAGGTTCCGCCACCCCACGAGGGACACCGGCCCGCTGCCGCGCACCACCCACCACCGCAGGGACAGCCGGTCGGCGCCGTCGACGACGTCGACGCGGTCGGTGGCGACGACGGCGCAGCGGGCGGTGCCGTCGTCGGGGCCGAGGACGTCGAGCGGGACGCCCGCGCCATCGGGCCAGGTGGTGCGCACGGATTCGCCGGGAGCCGGCTGGTCGAGGACCGTCACGGCCGGCGCGCCGGGGAGGATGAGGCGGGCGGTGGGGGAGAGGTCGAGGAGGGCGTGCACGGCGTGCAGCACGCGCGCGCCGGGCGGGCCGGACACGTCGTAGGTCGCGACCACCGCCCCGTCCTCCACCGACAAGGTCCGTCGCAGCGACAAGGACCCCGTCCGCACCGACGCGCACCCCGGCCCCTCAGGAGTCCACACCCGCGACCACACATCGCCGTGGTCGGGCGCCCCGCGCAGGGTGGGGAAGCACTCCTCCACCCCGCCCGCGTCGACGAACGCGTCACCGGGACGTACGGCGGCGCGCGCCGCCGCGGGCACGGTGGGGTTGCGCCACAACCACTCCCGCTCGGGCGTGCGCAGCGACGTCCACCGCCCGCCGCGGGCGTCGTCGGTCTCCACGACCAGCGGACGTGGCCGCCACCCGCTCACACGCGGTCCAGCACGACGACGTCGCAGTCGCCGCGCGACCACGTCACCACCAGCCCGTCCTCCACCCGGACCGTGGAACCGTCGGAGCGCGCACGCAGCAGGGAACCGGCGGGCAGGTCGCCCAGCGGCACCCGCCAGGCGGCGGGCCGGCCCGGCCGCGCCCACGCCAGCACGACGACCGTCGCCCCGTCCGTGTACTGCACCGCGTAGGCGGTGTCGGCGGGCGTGCCGTGCCGGCGCACCAGGCCGCCGTGCAGGACGTGCCGCACCGAGCGGTGCAGCGCCACCAGCTCGCGCACCCGCTCGCGCTGCTCGGGGTTCCAGCGCAGCAGGTCCCCGCCCAGGCCCATGACCCCGGCCATCGCGACGACGCACCGGAAGTCGAGGCTGACGGGTTCGCGGTCCAGCACGTCGGGCTCGTCGGTCACCCAGGAGCTCATCACCCACGCCGGGTAGGCGGACAGGAAGCCGTGCTGCACGGCCAGCCGGTCGCGCGGGCCGGTCTCGTCGCTGGGCCACACCACGTCCGTGCGGGCCAGCACCGCCAGATCGATCCGGCCGCCGCCGCCCGCGCACGCCTCGACGGTCACGTGCGGGAACTCCACGCGCAGCGCGTCCAGCACCCGGTAGTACGCCTGCGTGTGCCGCCACGACCAGTCGTCCCCGCCGGGCGCGGCGCCGCCGCCGTCGGTGACGGCGCGGTTCATGTCCCACTTCAGGTAGCTGATCTCGTACCGGCCGAGCAGGCGGCGCAACGTCTCCAGCACCCACGCCTCCACCTCCGGCCGGCCCAGGTCGAGCAGGAGCTGGTGGCGCAGCCGCACCGGGTCCCGGCCCGGCGCGCGGTGCACCCAGTCGGGGTGGGCGCGGTACAGGTCGCTGTCCTCGTTCACGGCCTCCGGCTCCACCCACAGCCCGAAGCGCAGGCCGCGCTCGCGCACGCCCGCGACGAGCGGCTCCAGCCCGCCGGGGAACTTCACGGGGTCGACGCCCCAGTCGCCGAGCCCGGCGCGGTCGGAGGTGCGGCCGCGGAACCAGCCGTCGTCGACGACGAACACCTCCGCGCCGAGGTCGGCGGCCACGTCGGCCAGCGCGAGCTGGTGCTCCACCCGCACGTCGAAGCCGTTGGCGTACCAGGAGTTCGCCACCACCGGCCGGTGCTCGGGGCCCGTGGAGCGAGCCAGAGTGCGCTGGTAGGCGTGCCACGCCTGGGCGGCTTCGTCGGGCCCGCCCGGCACCCACAGCCCCGCCAGCTCCGGGGTGGTCACCGACCCGCCCGGCGGCAGGGTCACCACGCCGGACTCGTCGTCGGGGCCGCCGGCCACCCGCACGTGGTCGGTGAACGGCACGGCCTCCACCTGCAACCGCCACGACCCGCTCCACGCCAGCGCCACCGCGTACGTGCCAGCGTCCCGGCCGTCGCGGGCGCGGACGGTGACGACGGGGGAGGCGCTGTGCGAGGTGGTGCCCTGCCGGCTGCCGAGGCTGAAGGTCCCGACGGGCAGGTCCACGACGGCCTCGGTGAACTCCCGCGACCACGCCCCGGTCAGCGTCCCGACGCGCGCGCCCGGCCCCACCGGCGGGGTGAAGGCGCCGCCCCAGCAGCGCAGCAGCTCCACCGCGTGACCGGAGCGGTTGTGCACGACCGCGTGCTTGGTGACGACGTCGTGGGCGGTGCTGCTGCGCAGCACCAGCTCCACGTCCAGCCCGGCCAGCTCGTCGGTGAACGGCGCGCGCAGCTCGTGCGCCTCCCCGTCCACCGTCAGCACCTGATCACCGGCGGGGCGCAGCCGGGCGCCGCGCAGCCCGTCGGCGCGGCGCACCACGAGCTCGGCGGCGTGCGCGGCGCGGGTGCCCAGGGCGGTGGCCTCCAGGGGCAGCAGGTCCAGCGGCGTCTCGAAGGACGTGCGCCGCGGCGCCCGGGCCGGCTGGGCGCCGCCGCGCGCACCCCAGTGCACGCGCACCAGGCCCGCCCCGTCCGGCGCGAGCGCGACGACGTGCTCGCCAGAGCGGGTCGGCAGCGTCCACGGGCCGCTCACTTGTTCGAGCCCACGAGCAGCCCGGAGACGAACTGCTTCTGGAAGAGGAAGAACACGATGGCGGTGGGGACCGCCGCCACGAGGGAGGCCGCCGCGATGACGTTCCAGGCGCTGGAGTAGCCGCCCATGAGGTTCAGCAGCGCCGCGGTGATCGGGAACTTGGACTCCGAGCGCAGGACCGTCAGCGCCCAGATGAGGTCGTTGAAGATCCACGTCGTGGCCAGGGCCGCCAGCGCCGCCATCGCCGGGCGGCTCAGCGGCAGGACGATCCGCCAGTAGATGCGCCCCGCGCCCGCCCCGTCCAGGCGGGCGGCCTCGAACAGCTCCTCCGGCAGTCCGCGCATGAAGCCGTGCAGCACGAAGGTGTAGAAGCCGATGCCGAAGCCGACCTGCACCGCCACGAGCGCGAAGAGGGTGTCGGCGATGCCGAGGGACTCGCTGATCCGCGCCACCGGCACCAGCAGGATCTGCGGGGGCAGCAGGTTGCCGGCCAGCATCGCCAGCAGGATCGTCTTGCGGCCGGGGATCGCGAAGCGGCTGAGGGAGTACGCCGCCCACGACGACAGCACCAGCGAGGCCAGCACCGCGCACGCGGTCACCGCGATGCTGTTGCCCAGTGCTCGCACGAGGCCGCCGCCGCTGAAGGCCGTCGCGAAGCCGTCCAGGGTGAAGGAGGCGGGCAGCGCCGCCAGCCCGCGGGCGGCGATGTCGTCGAAGGAGCGGAAGGAGATGAGCCCGACGTAGACGATCGGGCTCAGCCACAGCAGGGTCAGCGGCACCATGACCACGTGCAGCCACGGCGAGCGGGCCCGCCGCGGCCGGCGCATCTGCGGGACGGCGGCCGTGCCGGGGGCGAGGGTGGTGGCGCTCACGACTGCTCCTCCGCGCGGGCCTGGCGGGCCAGGTAGGTGATGATGAAGCCGATCGCCAGGACGAAGATGACGACCGCGATCGCCGAGGCGTAGCCGAGGTTCCCCGACGTGAACGCCTGCTGGAACATGTAGGTGCTCAGCAGCTGCGTCGTGTTGTAGGGGCCGCCGCGGGTCATCGCCCACACGATGTCGAAGGTGCGCAGCGAGTCGATGACGGTGACCGCGAAGACCACCGTGTTCACCCCGCGCAGCTGCGGCATGACGATGTGCCAGAAGCGCTGCCAGGCGCTCGCGCCGTCGACGGCCGCGGCCTCCTCCAGCGTGGCGTCGCAGCCCTTCAGCCCCGCCAGGTACAGGACCATGATGTAGCCGACCTGCCGCCACACCGCTGCGACGAGGATCGCCGCCAGCGCCACGTCCGGGTCGGCCAGCCACTGCCGCGTCAGCGACTCCAGCCCGACCGCCTCCAGACCGGCGTTGATGGGGCCGCCCGGCTGGTACATGACCCGCCAGAACAGGCCCGTCACCGCCATCGAGACGACCATCGGCAGGTAGATGGCGCTGCGGTAGAAGCCCACCCCGCGGCCGGGCTTGTTGAGCGCCACCGCCAGTGCCAGGCCGCCGACGACGGACAGGACGCCGAAGCCGACGACCCACAGGGCGTTGTTGGTCAGCGCCGTGCGGAAGATCGGGTCGTCGGCCAGGTCGGTGAAGTTCTGCAGGCCCACCGGCTCGGCCGGGCTGATGCCGTTCCAGCGGGTCAGCGACAGCGAGAAGGAGTTGGCCGCCGGCCAGAAGACCCAGAACAGCTCCACCGCGACCGGTACCAGCAGGAAGACCCACACCAGCAGCGGCACCCGCCGCAGCCGCGCCCCCAGCGACGGGGCGCCCAGCCGGGCGGGGCCGCGTGCGCCGCCGGCGGGACGGGAGCCGCCGGGCCCCCGCCGCGCCGGCCGCGCCGCGGCCCTCACGTCGCTGCTCACTGCCCGAAGACCCCCTCCGCGGCCCGCTGCCACTCCTCCAGGATCCGGTCGCGCGAGCCCGGGTCGGCGAGGAACTGCGTCAGCGCGGTGTCCGCCGTCGTCTGCAGCGCGTCGGAGGAGTCCCGGTTGAAGAACTGGGTGATCTCCTCCGTGGAGTTGAGCAGCTCGATGCCCTTCTGCACCAGCGGGCTGAACTGCGAGGTGTCCACGTCCGGGGACGTCGGCAGGTTGGACGAGCCGGACTGCTCGATGAACGCCTGCTGCTGCTCGGGGGCGGCCAGGTAGGACAGGAAGGCGATGGTCGCGTCCGGGTCGGAGGTGCCGGCCGCAGCGAAGTAGCCGTCCGTGGGCGCCTCCTCGGCCGTCGGCACGTCCGGGTTGATCACCGGGACGGAGAAGAAGTCCAGGTCGTCCTGCTGGTCCTCGGGGAAGTACTGGGTGACGAAGGCGCCGATCAGGTACATGCCGGCCTGGTCCTGCGCCATCGGCACGGCCGCGTCCTGCGCCGAGTAGGAGGCGGCGTTCGGGTCGAAGTACGGGATGAGCCGCTCGTACTGCTCCATCACCGCCACGACCTCCGGATCGGTGAAGGAGTGCTCCCCGGCCAGCAGCTCGCGGTGGTACTGCGCGCCGTTGACACGCAGGTTCAGGTAGTCGAACCAGCCCGACGCCATCCACGGGGTCGAGCCGATGCCGTTGGCCAGCGGCGCGACGCCCTGGCCCGACAGGTTCTCGCACAGCGCGAGGAACTCGTCCCACGTCGCCGGCGGCTCCACGCCCCACTGCTCGAAGGCGCTCTTCTTGTAGAAGACCGACCACCAGTAGTAGTTGGTGGGGACGAAGATCTGGGTGCCGTCGTCGGCGGTGGACAGGTTCTTCAGCGCCTCGGAGAAGCCGGCGCACGCGCCGTCGCCCTCCCACATGCTCGACACGTCCAGCAGCAGGCCCTGGGCGGCGTAGTCGCGGGCCACCGACCCGGCGTACCAACTCATGACGTCCGGCGGGGTGTTCGAGCGCAGGTAGTTGGTCAGCTGGGCGCGGAACTGCTCCGTGGCGACCGAGTTCATCGTCACGTCGCCGTCGTAGCCCTGCACGATCGCCTCGAGGGCGGCCTTGGGGGCGGTGTCCTGGATGGAGTTCTGGAAGACGATGCCGCCGCCACCACCGCCCCCTCCACCGCCGGCGGCCGCGCCGCCGCCCTCCGAGCCGCTGGTGCCGACGCAGCCGGTCAGCAGACCGGCCCCGCCGAGGCCGGCCGTGGCCGCGAGCAGGCTGCGCCGCGAGAGTCGGGAGTTCATCGTCGAACCTCCTGTGCGCCGTCCTCGGCGCGGTCGGGGTGGGTGGGGTCGTGCTGGTCGGAGGGGGCGGTACCGGTCAGGAGGGCCGCGCACTCGCGCTGCAGGGCGACGTCGGCCCACATGCTGTGCTGGGGCGCGGCGTTGGAGCAGACGACCGCGCCCCACGCGCCGAGGCGGTGGGCGTCGCGGACGGCCCGGCGGCACAGTTCGGCGCCGACCGGTCCCTCCTCGAAGCGGCCGTGCCGGGGGGTGTAGCCGACGTATCCCTCGCCCAGCACCAGGGGGATCCCGCGGGCGGCGGCGTGGTCGGCGGCGACCTCCAGCCAGAGCGTGAGCTTCTGCTCCACCGCCCGGCGGTGCTCCCCCCAGCGGTCGTACAGCCAGCGGTCGAAGGCCTCCGGGTCGCACCAGTCGTGCACGTACATCTCCGGCAGCGACACCACGGTGGCGTCCAGCTTCCACGCGTTGGCCTCGCCCGGTCCCCACTCGGCCACCGCGGGGGCGCCCGAGCGCAGCAGCGGCGCCGCCTGCTCGCGGGAGAACTCATCCACCGGCCCGCGCAGGCCGAAGACGTCGATGAGCTCCTGCAGGTTGCCGTAGGCGTAGGGGTGGACGACGAGGACGTCGGCGCTGGGCGGGACGGCGCTCAGCGCGGCGACGGGGACGCCGGCGTAGTTCACCGTGCACAGCCGGTCGGGGTGGCGCTGCTTGAAGCGGCGGATGCCGCGCTCCAGGCGGTCCGTCAGCGCCCGCACCGCCGGGTCACCGCGCTCCACGCCCAGGCCGTCGACGAGGAAGCCGATCTGGACCTCGTTGTGCAGCTCGGTGAACAGCACCGTCTCGTCCAGGCCCTCGGCGACCAGCAGGTCGAGCAGGTCGGCGTGCGCGTCGGCCAGGACCTCGGCCCGCTCCTCCGGGTCCACCGCGTGCAGGGCCTCGTACCAGCCTGGGTCGAGCGCGAAGGACGGCGACTGCTGGTACTCCCAGCTGGACACGATGACGTGCACGCCGTGGCGCTGCGCGGCGCGGAAGAACGCCAGCGTGTGCTCGCGCGCGTCGATCGTCGTCTCGTGCGCCACGTCGTACCAGCGGACCCCCTGCCCGTACTCCCCGCCCAGCGGACCCAGCCGCAGCGCGGAGACGTCCAGGCCGGAGCGGAACAGCAGGAACGGCATCGCGCAGATCCGCACCGTGTTGTACCCGCGCTCGACGGCCTGCGCGAAGGCGGCGTCCAGGTCCTCGAACGGCTCGCCCGGCCCCGTGCGCACGTACCAGGAGAAGTCCCACAGGCTGATGACGAGCTTCTCCGGCGCACCGGCCGGCAGGTCGCGGGTCCTCATCGGGCCACCTCCTCCACGCGTGTGACGGGTACGGCGGGCACGCCCAGCAGCTCCGGGCAGGTCTCCAGCGCGTGCGCCAGGTCGGCCGCGTGCCGGCTGGCCGCCAGCCGCGGGTCCGCCAGCAGCTCGCGCGCGCGGCCGGCGTCGCCGTCCAGCAGCGCCAGCTGGGCGTCCAGCACCGCCGTGCGCCGGTCGCGCACCACGAGCGGGTCCTCCTCGAACAGCAGCAGGTCCGGCAGCGAGGTGGCGAAGTAGTCCACGACCGGCACGGCCGCCGCGAACGCGTCGCGGAAGCGGCGCAGCGACGCGGTCAGCGGGTCGTCGTCGCGGCCCAGCCGGCGCAGCGCCAGCACCGAGGAGAACGTCGCCTCGCTGTGCTCCTGCGTGCTCATCGCGAGGAAGTCCCCGCGGTGCTCGGCCGCGACCTCCCACGCCGCGCGCGCCGCGGCGGTGTCGCCGGTCGCGGCCAGCGCGTCGCCCAGCAGCAGGTGCAGCTGCGCCGTCGCCGCCAGCGGGTGCCGCGCCTCGCCCAGGCACGCCGGGCTGTCCAGCGCCGCCCGCAGGTGCGCGACCGCGGCGGCCGGGTCGTCCGCGAGCGCCTCCAGGGCCAGGCGGGTGCGGGCCCGCTCCCACGCCGAGAGGACCTGCCCCTCCCCGCCCTCCCACGGCTGGAACGTGCGGCCGGTCAGCAGCTCCAGGGACCGGGCCGCGCCGCCGGTGCTCACCAGCAGGTGCGCGACCTCCACGAGCGCGTCGTCGCGCTGCTCGGCCAGGTCCCAGCGCTCGCGCCAGCGCGCCAGCCGCTGCTGCGGGCTCAGGCCGCGCAGCGCGTCGAGCTGGTCCACCTCGAAGCGCAGCCGCGCCTCGTCCGGGGCGGCCTGCTCCGCCCGCGCGTACGCGGCGCGCGCGGCCTCGAGGTCGTGGTGGTCGTTGACCAGGGCCAGGCCGAGGTTGCGGTGCGGCACCGGGTCGTCCGGGGCGCCCGCCGCGCCGGCCAGCCAGTCCTCCACGGCGTCGGCGTGCCGTCCCGCCGCGTACAGCCAGTGCCCGCGCAGCGCCCGCGCCCGCGGGTCGGCCGCCGAGGCGCCCAGCGCGGCCACGTCCTCGCGCCGGCCGGGGAAGCACCACGTGGTGTCCCGCGCGGCGGCGTCGGCGCGCGCGGCGGCCGCCTCCGCGGTGCGGCCCAGCCGGTCGAGCACGAGGGCCCGGTGGTGCGCCAGCAGCGGGCCGGCCGCCGGCTGCCCCGACGCCCGCAGGGGTTCGCGCGCCTCCGCCTCGTCGAGCACGCGCAGCGCGCCCTCCAGCTCCCCGGCGCCGGCCAGCTCCAGCGCCACGTCCAGGCAGGTCTGCGCGTCGGCGCTCGCGGGCAGGCCGTCCAGGTGGCGCAGCCACGCGTCCAGCGGGTCCAGGGCGCGCGCGGCGGCCAGCACGTCCTCCGCGTCGTCGCCGAGGCGGCGGCGGCACACCACCTCCAGGGCGGCGGCCTGCAGGTGCTCCGGCTCCACCCGGCGCACGTCCGCCAGCCGGTGCAGCGCGGCCGCGGTGCGTCCGGCCCGCGCGTCCAGGCGCGCCATCCGGTACCCGGCCGGACCCCGCCACGCCCGCGTCCACGACGCGCGCCCGTAGGCGTCGTAGGCGTCGGCCTCGCGGCCGCGGGCCTCCAGGACCACACCCAGCAGGTACAGCGCGGTCGTGTCCTGCGGGGTGGGGTGGCGGGCGGTGAGGCGGTCCACCGCGCGGCGCAGCAGGTCCTCGGCGTCCTCGTCCAGGCCGGCGCGGTAGGCGCGCACCGCCAGGCCCACGAGGCTCGGCACGTGCCCGGGGTCGCGGGCCAGCGCTTCGCGCCAGTACGGCTCGGGGGAGCGGGTCGCGTGCCGGTACAGCTCCAGGTGCTCGGCGGTCAGCGCCAGCTCCTCCACGCTCGTCACGTCCGCCGGCGCAGGGGGCTCGGTGGCCGGGCCGGGGACCTCCCCGATCCCGGTGCGCTCCTCGGCGGTGCTCCAGCGCACCAGCTCCCGGTCCTCGTGGACGACGGACACCTCCACGTCGCCGGCGGGCACCTCGTGCACGCGCAGCAGCGCCACCGACGGGTCCAGGTCCACCGTCTCGGTCGCGACGACGTCCCCGCCGGCGCGCAGCTCCACCCGCACCCCGGCGCGCGGGCGGGTGACGACGACGGCCAGCCGGACCCGGTTGCCGTCCTCGCGGCGCAGGCTCACGGCGGCGTCGGCGCTCGCCCGGTCCACCGGGCCGGTGTGCCGCACCGGGTACCAGGACTGGGTGAACACCTTCGTCTCCCCGGGCGCCAGCACCGAGAAGTCCGGCTGGTTGTCGGTGAACACCCCCGCCATCAGCTCCACGTAGTGCGCGCCGTCGTCGGACAGGTTCGCGTCCCAGGCGTGCCCGAACGGGGAGTTCCCCCACGTCCACTGCTTCTTGCCGACCGCGACCTGGTGGTCGGCGACGTGGACGAACCCGACGCCGCTCGCGTGGTCGTAGCCGCCGAAGAAGTCCTCCCGGCTGCCCAGCGCCATGTACGACGTCGGCACGGGGATCGTGCGGTACCAGTCGATCCGGTCGCCCGTGCCGCGCGCGCCGCCGGCCGCGGTAAAAACCTCGCCGGCGCGGGCGGGGTAGTCCACGCCGTAGTAGTGCCGGTCCGCGGCCGGGTAGGCCGTCACGGCGCGCTTGGCGTGGTCGGCGACCACCGTCACGTCGTGCGGGAAGAAGGACTGGTAGTCGTCGTCGACGCGGGCGGCCACGTTGGCCCACCACAGAAACGACTGCGGCAGCTCGGTGCGGTTGGCCAGCCGCACCTCCAGCTCCAGCACGGAACTGCCCGGGCGCAGCCGCAGCGCGTGCGTGCCCCGCATGCGGGTGAACGGGTCGTGGTCGGAGCAGCGGACGACGACCGCGCCGTCCTCCTCGGTCACCGCATCCCAGTCCGTCGGCAGGTAGGTGCCCGGGCGGTGGTGCTGCGGCCAGTTGAACTCCACGCCCCCCGCGATCCACGGGCCGGCCAGCCCCACGAGGGCGGGTTTGACGACCGGGTTGGCGTAGAACAGGTCCCGGCCGCTGGTGCGGTCGCGGACCACGTGCACGCGCCCGCCCAGCTCCGGAAGCACCACCACGTGCAGCCACTCGTTCTGCAGGTGCACCGCCGTCCACGCGTGCTCGACGGGCTCGTCGGCGATGCGGTGGTGGAACGGCAGCGGGTACACCCGCCCCGAGGAACCCTGGTAGACGCGGCGGTCCAGGTAGGCAGGAAACACCTCCGGCGGCAGCGGGTGGTACGTCGGCAGCGTCAGCGGCGCGCTCCAGGCCGCGGCCGGGGCGTCCGCCAGGGCGGCGGGCCGGGCCGGCAGGCCGAGCTGCGTCTCGTCGTCGAGCATGCCGCGACCGTAGGCCGGTGATCACCGCGCCGGGAAGGGACGATCCGACGCGAGCACCTGGACGATCCGACGGTCGAGACCACCCGGACGGCGCTAGCGTCACGGCGTGCGCATCCGCGAGGGGTTCCCCGGCCAGCGCCTGCGAGTCCTGCCCGCCGACGTCGCCCGCGCCGCCGCCGCGTCCGGGCCCACGTCCCGGCTGCTCGTGACCGACGCCGGGTACTTCCCGCACGCGCACCACCACGGCCGCACCCGCCGCCGGGGGGCCAGCGGCACCGTCGTCATCGTGTGCGTCGGCGGGCGCGGCTGGTGCCGCACCGCGGACGGGGAGGTGGTTGTCGCCGGCGGGCAGGCCCTCGTGCTGCCCGCCGGCCTGCCGCACGCCTACGGCTCCGACGACGCGCACCCCTGGACGATCTGGTGGCTGCACGCGGCCGGACCCGATGCCCGCTCCTTCGACGCCCAGCTCGGCGGGGACCCGCCGCGCCCCGCCGTCGTCGACCTGCACGACGTGCTGGAGGTCCAGCGCGACGTCGAGCGCGTCGTGGAGCACCTGGAGACCGACGAGACCGGCCCCACCCTGCTGCGCGCGGCCGGCGCGGCCTGGTCGGTGCTGGCGCAGGTGGCCGCCGACGCCGCCGCCGGCAGCCCCGAGCGGCGCGAGCCCGTGCGCCAGGCCCAGGAGCACCTGCGCGCCCACCTCGACGCGCCCGTGTCCGTGGCCGCCCTGGCCCGGGAGGCGGGGCTGTCCACCTCCCACTTCACCGCCCTGTTCCGCGCCGCGACCGGGGGAGGGGTCGTCGAGTACGCCAAGCGGCTGCGCATGGCCCACGCCTGCGAGCTGCTCGTCACCACCGACCTGCCGGTGGCCGAGGTCGCCCGCTCCGTCGGCTACGCCGATCCCTTCTACTTCGCCCGGCACTTCCGCGGGGTGCACGGGTGCAGCCCGACGGCGTTCCGGCGCCGGGAGGAGTGAGGGCGCGTCACTCACCTGGCGCGTCACTTACCTGGCGCGTCACTTACCTGGCGCGTCAGTTGCGCCAGGCCGGTGCATCGGTGGGGGACGGTGCGTCGGGAGCTGACAGCGGGTCTGCACGCGCACGGCGACGCGCCGGGTGCGGGCGCCGTTGGCACGGCGTGTCGGCCGGTGCTCGCAGGCTGGCTGTCAGGCACTGAGCTGGGTGCAGGTACCAGGCAGACCAGGTCACCGAGAAGGGCGAGGACGTCCCTTGACCGTCGATCGTGCACGATCTACGGTCTACGCATCAGCTCACCGCAGAGCCGATCACCGAGGAGGTGCCCGTGCCTACCCCGAGAACCCGTCCCCCGCCGCGACCGCGGTCCCCGTCCGGAGGGCTCACCTACGATGACGTCCGTGGAGCAGGCGACGACCCGGCGCTCGCTGGCGTCGAGCCGGCAGATGCTCGCCGACCACGTCTACGACGCGGTGCTCGACCTGCTCATCGACGGTGAGCTCAAGGCCGGCCAGGCCCTGGGCATCGACGGCCTGGCCCGCGACTTCGGCGTCTCCCAGACACCGGTGCGCGAAGCGCTGGCCCGGCTGGAGTCCACCGGCCTCGTCCGGCGCACCGCCCTCAAGGGCTACCGCGTCGCCCCCGTCGCCACCCCCGACGAGCTCGAGCGGCTCATGCAGGCCCGGCTGGTCCTCGAACCGGCGCTGGCCGAGCTGGCCGCCGAGCGCCTGACCCCCGAGGTCCTCGCCCGGCTGGAACAGGCCGTGCACGACCTCGCCACCGCCCCCCTCGGTCCCTCGTTCCACGAGTTCCGGCAGTACTGGGAGGCCGACGAGCGGTTCCACCGCATCGTCGCCGAGAGCACCGGCAACGAGTTCCTGTTCAGCGCGTACACCGCGCTGGGCGGGCAGATCCAGCGCTTCCGCCTCTTCGGCGGCGGAGGCGTCACCGACTCCGACCACTGCGTCGCCGAGCACACCCGCGTCCTGGAGGGTCTGCGCACCGGCGACCCGGCGATGGCCCGCGCGGCCATGGCCGCCCACATCACCGAGGCGCGCGAGCGCGCCCTGCAGGCCTACGACACCCCCGGCACCGCCGCCGCCGACGCCTGACGGCACCCGCGCGACACCAGCGCGCACCCGCACGATCCCCTGCACGACCTCGCACGACGCAGCGCACCACCGGCGGTGCCGACCGTCCCCGCGCCCCCGCGCGCCCCCAGCCGAGAGGCCTACCCGTGTCCACCGACACCGCTCCCCAGACCCCGGCCACCCACAACCCCGGCCTGTCCAGCGACACCAACCACTTCCCGCGCTCGGCGCCCAGCGACCCGGGCGCCCCGCACGTGGAGTCCGCCACCGTCGTCGTCGACGCCAGCAGCGACCGCGGCCCGCTCACCCGGATCTGGGAGAGCATCGGCTACGACGAGATCAACTGGACGTACACCCCCACGGGCAAGCAGCTGCTGCGCACGTTCGCGGAGCTGTCCCCGCGCCCGTTCCACGTCCGCCCGCACTACGTGTTCTGCTCCGGCACCGGGTTCGGGATCCCGCACTGGGGCAACGGGAACGTCTACCACGAGGACGCCGACGGAAACCCGCACTACGACTTCACCATCGTCGACCAGACGTACGACGCGATCGTCGGCGCCGGCCACCACGTCCTCGTCGAGCTCGCGTTCACCCCGCGCGACCTGCTGCCGCCCGAGGCGGACGAGCTGAAGGTCGTCTCCAGCCCCACCGTCTACAGCAACTACGAGGCCGGGGCGTGGGCGTACCCGCCGAAGGACTACGAGAAGTGGCGCGGCCTCGTCGCCGCCCACGCGCAGCACTGCCTCGACCGGTACGGCGCCGAGGAGGTCGGCGAGTGGCTGTGGGAGCTGTGGAACGAGCCGGACATCTTCTACTGGAAGGGCACCACGCAGCAGTTCTGCGACCTCTACACCGTCACCGCCGAGGCCGTCCGCAGCGTCCTGCCCGACGCGAAGGTCGGCGGCCCCGCCGTCACCGGCGGGGGAGTGCAGTTCTTGCGCGACTTCCTCACCCACACGTCCGAGAACGACGTCCCGCTGGACTTCGTCTCCTTCCACACCAAGGGATCGGCGTTCACCCCCTGGCGCGTCTACGGGCCGACCGGTGGGCCGGCCCCGGAGCAGCAGAACCCCTCGGCGCACAAGATGCTCTTCGAGATCCGTCGCATGCTGCGCGTCATGGCAGAGTTCCCGCAGTACCACGACCTCCCGGCCATCGTCGACGAGTGCGACGCGGGCGTCCCCGCCCACTACAGCGTCTACGACAACGCCAACTTCCAGTTCCAGAACACCGAGTACTACCCGGTCTTCCAGGTCAAGCTGTTCAAGAAGGTCCTCGACCTCAACGACACCGAGACCGCCACCGTCACGCAGGCGACGTCGTGGAGCTTCTACTTCGAGGGTGAGCGGTACTTCGAGGGCACGCGCGCCTTCCTCACCGCCGGCGGCGTGGAGAAGCCGCTGCTCAACGCCTACCGGATGATGGCCCGCCTGGGCGGCCGGCGCCTGGAGGCCACCTCCGACGCGGCCAGCGACCCCGCCGAGCTCGACGCCGGCGACGGGCGCAGCATGGGCGAGGAGGTCGACGTCCTGGCCTCCAGCGACGCCGCCGGCCGCGTCACCGTGCTCGTCTGGCGGCACACCGACGACCAGTACCACGCCGACGAGCGCCCCACCCCCGTCAGCGTGCGGGTCGACGGCCTGGCGGCGGCCGACCTGTCGCTGCGCCACTTCCGCATCGACGCCGAGCACAGCAACTCCCACACCGCGTGGGTCGCCCAGGGCAGCCCGCAGGACCCCACCCCCGAGCAGCTCGCGGCGGTCAAGGCCCGGCAGGGGCTGGAGGAGCTGGAGCCGGCCCGCGACGTCACCGCGGAGGACGGGACGCTGGAGCTGTCCCTGGAGCTGCCCCTGCCGTCGGTCTCGATGCTCGTCCTGGAGCCCCGGTGAGCGCGCCGCACGAGACCCGCGCCGTGCGCGAGGTCGACCTCGGCGGCGGCGTCAGCGTCCCGCAGCTCGGCCTCGGCGTCTTCCAGGTCCCGCCCGAGGAGGCGCAGCGCGTCGTCGAGGAGGCTCTGGAGGTCGGGTACCGGCACGTGGACACCGCCGCCGCCTACGTCAACGAGGCCGGGGTCGGGGCCGCCCTGCGCGCCTGCGGGCTGCCGCGCGAGGAGGTCTTCGTCACCTCCAAGCTGCGCAACGGCGACCAGGGGTACGAGCAGGCGTTGCGCGCCTACGACGACACCCTGGCCCGCCTCGGCCTCGACGCCCTGGACCTGTACCTCGTGCACTGGCCGAACCCGGCCGCCGGGCGCTACGTCGACAGCTGGCGGGCGCTGGCGCAGCTGCGCGCGCAGGGGGCCGTCCGGGCCGTCGGGGTCTCCAACTTCCTGCCCGTGCACCTGGACGACCTCGCCGCCGCGAGCGACCTCGTCCCGGCGGTGAACCAGGTCGAGCTGCACCCGACGTTCCAGCAGCGCGAGCTCGTCGAGGACTGCCGCGCCCGCGGCGTCGTCGTCGAGGCGTACTCGCCGCTGGGTCAGGGCGCCGACCTGGACGACCCCGCCGTCACCGCGGTCGCCGCCGCGCACGGGACGACCCCCGCGCAGGTCGTGCTCGCCTGGCACCTGCAGCGCGGGCACGTCGTCATCCCCAAGTCCAGCCGCCGCGCGCGGCTGGAGGAGAACCTCGCCGCGGCCCAGCTGGAGCTCACCGCCGACGAGCTGGACCGCATCACCGCGCTCGAGCGCGGTCACCGCACCGGTGGCGACCCGGCCACCTTCGCCCTCAGCCAGATCCGCTAGGAGGCCCCGCGATGGCGAACCCCGTCACCTCCGGGCCCGCCCTGCACGACCCCCCACCGCAGGGCAGGGTGCTCCGGACACCGCCCAAGAGCCAGCGCGTCGGCACGCGCACGCAGACGCTGTGGATCTGGCTCTTCCTCATGCCGACGATCGTCCTGTACGGCGCGTACACGCTGTACCCGATCATCGCCAGCTACTGGTACTCCCTCGTGCAGTGGAACGGCTTCCAGGCCGAGCAGCGGTTCGTCGGCATCGCCAACTACCAGGCCGTCGTCTCCGACCCGGCGTTCTGGTCCTCCGTGCGGATCACCCTGGTGTTCATGCTGCTGGTGGCGCCGGCGCGCATCCTGCTCAGCCTGCTGCTGGCCATCCTGCTGAACTCCCCGAAGCTGCCGTTCCGCAACCTGTTCCGCACCGTCTACTTCCTGCCCGTGGTCACCACGACCGCCATCGTCGGCGTCGTCATGCAGTTCGTCTTCGACCCCGGCAGCGGCCCGGTCGCCGCGATGCTGCGCCCGTTCGGCATCGGGCAGGGACTGGACCTGCTCGGCGACTCCGGCACCGCGCTGACCACCGCCGCCGCCGTCTACGTGTGGAAGTTCTTCGGCATCACGATGGTCTACTGGATGGCCGCCCTGCAGACCATCCCCACCGAGCTGTACGAGGCGGCCCGCATCGACGGGGCCGGCGCGCTGCAGATCTTCCGGCACATCACCCTGCCGCTGCTCGTGCCGTTCCTGCTCATCATCACCGTGCTGACCGTCGAGGACACCTTCCACGCCTTCGACCTCATGCAGACGATGACCGGCGGCGGCCCGTACTTCTCCACCGAGATCATCGAGATCTACATCTACCGCTGGGCGTTCAACGCCTCCATCCCGCAGCTCGGCTTCGCCTCCGCGGCCGCCGTCCTCTTCGGCGTCCTCGTCATGGTCGTCGGCGCCCTGCAGGCCTGGGCGCTGTACGCCGGGCGCAAGAGCAGGAAGGCGATGTCGTGAGCACCACCGCCACCCGGCCGACCGAGGTCGCACCCGCCCCGCGCCCCCGCACCCCGTTCGCCCGCCGCGTCGCCCAGCGCGCGCCGTGGTGGATCGCCGTCCTGTTCCTCACCGGCGTCGGCGTCCTGTGGGTCTACCCCTTCGTGTGGATGGTCTCGGCGTCCCTGAAGAGCTCCATGGAGGTCTTCACCGCCGGCCTGCAGCTCGTGCCCGACGTCTTCGCCTGGGAGAACTACGCCCGGGCCTGGACCGACGCCGGTTTCGGCCGGTACATGGTCAACACGGTGATCGTCACCGTCGCGACCGTGGCCATCGTCGTCGTGCGGTGCGCGCTGTGCGGGTACGTGCTGGGCCGCTACTCCTTCCGCGGCTCCAAGGTCATCATCGGCGTCCTCATCGCGACGCTGTTCGTCCCGACCGGCTACACGATCATCCCCGTCGTCAAGCTCTCCATGGAGCTCGGCCTGCTCAACTCCCTGGCCGGGATGATCCTCGCGCTGGCCGGGGCGTCGAACGTGTCGGCCATCCTCATCTACGCCGGCTACTTCCGGCAGCTGCCCAAGGAGCTGGAGGAGGCCGCCGTCGTCGACGGCGCCGGCTTCCTGCGGGTCTTCTTCCAGATCATGCTGCCGCTGTCGATGCCCGTCACCGCCACCGTCGGGCTGCTCACCTTCCTGTTCACCTGGAACGCCTTCTTCCTGCCGCTGGTGTTCTCCTTCAGCCGCCCCGAGCTGCGCACCCTCAGCGTCGGCATGCAGGCCTTCGTCGGGGAGAACGCCACCGACTGGTCCGGGATGGCCGCCGCCGGCGTCATCTCGATCCTGCCGATCGTCGCGCTCTTCCTCTTCCTCCAGCGGTTCTTCGTCGAAGGCATCGCCGGAGCCGTGAAGTCGTGAGCGCACCCCGTGGCAGCACCAGCCCCAGCCCCCGCCCGCACCACCGTCTCGACGAGGAGATCGCCATGGCCCGCATCACCCGCCGCTCGTTGCTCGCCGGAGGCGGTGCCCTGTTCGGCACCGCCGCCCTCGCCGCCTGCGGAGGCGGTGGGGGAGAGGCCGGCGGTCCCGGCGGCACGGGGTCGCTGCGCTGGTGGGACCACTTCAGCGCCCTGCAGAAGATGAACGCGGACTGGGCCGCCCAGCAGGGACAAGCGCTCGGCGTCCAGGTCGACTACATCTACAACGACGTCTCCCGCTCCGCCGAGGCCCTGCAGCTGGCCAACCAGAGCAACCAGCTGCCCGACATCTACACCAACGTCCTGGACCTGCCGCTGTCCGCCCTCGTCGCAGAGGGCTGGCTGCACGAGCTGACCCTGCCCGAGGACGCCCTGGCCAACCTCCCCGAGGGGTCGCTGGCCGAGGGCATCACCAACCTGGACGGCAAGGTCTACGGGTTGCCGCTCTTCAGCTCCCAGCAGTACGCCGCGGCCCACTGGTTCAACACCGACCTCACCACGGCCGCCGGCCTGGACCCCGACGACCCGCCCACCACCTACGACGAGTACCGCGCCGCGCTGGAGGCGGTGCGCCGCTCCAACGGCGACGTCGCCCCGATGATCCTCGCCCTCGGCGGGGTCGCCCGCATGCGCGAGCAGATCGACGACCTCGCCCAGGTGGCCGGGTTCCCCGGCTTCCAGGGGGTGAGGTTCGCGACGGGCGAGTACGCCTACGACGACGACACCTACGTCAACGCCATCGAGTTCTGGAAGGAGCTCAACGACTCCGGGCTCATCCTGCCCGGCAGCGGCAACCTCACCGTCGCCGACGCCCGCAGCCGCTGGGGCGCGGGCGTGGCCGCCTTCTTCCCGGACGGCCCCTGGTGCGCCGGCGGCGTGCGCAACGTCGCACCCGAGTTCGTCGACAAGCTCGGTGTCGGTCCGATCCTCGTGCCCGAGGAGGGCATCCCGGTCGTCACCTACCGCGGGGCGCCCGCCGCCCAGATCTTCGTCGCCGGCTCCACGGCGAACCCCGAGGCCGCCCTCGGCCTCGTCGCCTCCATGACCTCCCCGGAGTACCAGGCGGCGCTGGCCAGCGGCATGGACCAGCCGCCGTTCGACCTGTCCGTCGTCGAGGAGGCCGACGTCGTCGAGCCCTACCGCCGGCTCGTCGGCTGGTTCGCCGAGACCGTCCGGCGCATGCCCCAGCCCGTCGTCCGCAACCCCCAGGTCGCCGACGTGCAGGCCGCGTCCCGGCCCGTCAGCCCGCACCTGGGCGATATCGTCCAGGGCTACCTCGGCGGCGACGTCACCGACCTGCGCGCCGCGCTGCGCCAGCTCAGCGACGCCTTCACCGCCGACCGCGAGCAGGCGATCGCCGCCGCGACGGCCGGCGGGGCCGAGGTGTCCCTCGACGACTACGCCTTCCCCGAGTGGGTACCCGGTGAGGACTGGGCGCCCCCGGCCGCCGGCTGACCCGCACCCATCCCGCCGGCCGGGCGCGCGCCCGGCCGGCGGCCAGCACAGCACCCGACGAGGAGAACCCCGTGGCAGCACCCTTCCCCGCAGACCGCACCGCCGTCGTCACCGGTGTCGGCGCACCCCGCGGCATCGGCCGCGTCGTCGCCCGGCGCCTGGCGCGCGAGGGCTGGCACCTCGCGCTCCTCGACGTCCGCGCCGACGGCGTCGACGAGATCGCCGAGGAGCTGCGGCCGGTCACCGGCGTGGCCGGGATCACCGCCGACATCACCTCCCCCGTGGAGGTCGCGGCGGCGTTCGAGCGGGTGGACGCCGTGCTGCCGCCGGTCGTCGGACTGGTCAACCTCGCCGGCACCGCCTGCCCCACCCCGCTGCTGGACCTCACCCTGCAGGAGTGGGACGCCAGCTGGGCCGTCAACGCGACCGGGTCGATGCTGACCACCCAGCAGGCCGCGCGGCGGATGGCCGAGGTCGGGGTGGGGCGCATCGTCAACACCTCCTCCATCACCGCCCTCGACGGTGGCGGCACGTTCTCCAAGACCGCCTACGCCGCCTCCAAGGCCGCCGTCGTCGGCCTGACCAAGGGCAGCGCGCGCGAGCTGGGACCGCTCGGCATCACCGCCAACGTGCTCCTGCCCGGGCCCGTGGACACCGACATCATGGGCGGGGCCCTGACCGACGAGCGCAAGGCCGGCATGGCCGCCGGCATCCCCGTGGGCCGCGTCGGCCAGCCCGAGGACATCGCCGCCCTCGTCGCGTTCCTGCTGCAGGAGGAGAGCGGCTACGTCAACGGCGCCAGCCTGCAGGTGGACGGGGGCAAGCTCATCCACTGATGCGGTGGCCGGGAGTCGGCCCGGCAGGACTCGTCACCGCGGCTGCTTGCACTTGCTCTAACAGTGTTAGAGCAAGTGCAAGCAGCCCCCGTGGCGTCGATGTAGGTCCGACCGCACGGATGGTCCGTCGTCAGCCCCTCACCGGCAGCGCCAGCGCCCACTCCCGCAGCGCCTCCGCGTCGACCGGCCGGGAGAACAGGTACCCCTGCGCGAGGTCGCACCCCAGGTCCCGCAGCGCGTCGCGCTGCACCGGCGTCTCCACGCCCTCGGCGACGGCGCGGATCCCGACGGCGTGGGCCAGCTGCACGCACGTGCGCACGATGGCGCTGTCGCCGTCGTGCACGCCGAGGCCGGTGACGAAGGAGCGGTCGATCTTCAGCTCGTCCACGGGGAAGCGCTGCAGGTAGGTCAGGCTGCCCCAGCCGGTGCCGAAGTCGTCGACGGCGACACCGACGCCGAGGGCCTTCAGCGCGGTCAGCGCGGCGGCGGCCGCGTCGGGGTCGTCGGCCAGGGCGGTCTCGGTGACCTCCAGCACCAGCAGGCGCGGGTCCAGGCCGTGCCCGTCGAGGGCCTCGCGCACGGTGCCCACCAGGTCGGGGTCGGTGAGCTGGCGGGCGGAGACGTTCACCGACACCTCCAGCGTCGGCGCGGCCGGGTCGTGCGCCCAGCGGGCGGCCTGCGCGACAGCGGCGTCGAGCACCCGCGCGCCCAGCTCGCGGACCAGCCCGGAGCGCTCGGCCAGGTCGATGAACGCCGCGGGGGGCAGCAGCCCGCGCACCGGGTGCTGCCAGCGCACGAGCGCCTCCACCCCGCGCAGGCCGCCGTCGCCCAGGCGCACCAGCGGCTGGTACCGCAGGCGCAGCTGTCCGGCGGCGATGCCGCGGCGCAGCTCGCCCAGCAGCCGCAGCCGGTCGACGCCGGCGTCGGTGCGGTCGGGGTCGTGCACCTCCACGCGGTGCCGGCCGCGGGCCTTGGCCCGCTGCACGGCCGCGTCGGCGTCGTGCAGCACCCGCTCCGCCGACGCAGCGGGGCCGGTGACGGCGACACCGACGCTGGCGGAGGTGACGACCTCCAGCCCGGCCAGCACGACGGGCGCCTCCAGCGCGCGCAGCAGGCGCTCGCCCAGGCAGCGCGCGGCGGCGGCGTCCTCGCAGCGGTCCACGACGGCGAACTCGTCGGCGGACAGGCGCGCCACCGCGGCGGACCCCCGCGTCGCCGCGCCCAGCCGCGCGGCGACGGTCAGCAGCAGCTCGTCGCCGGCCGGGCGCCCGAGGCTCTCGTTGACGGCGTGGAAGTGGTCCAGGTCGACGACGAGGACGGCCACCGGCCCGTCCGCCGCCGCCAGCACCGCCTCCAGCCGGGCCAGGGCGCCGGCCCGGTTCGGCAGCCCGGTCAGGGCGTCGACCAGGGCGCGGCGGCGCTCCTGCTCGGCGGCCGCGGCGCGGCGGTCCTCGGACTCCTCCAGCCGGTGCAGGGCGGCGATGAGCTCGCGCTCGTGGGCGCGGCGCTCGGGGGCGCTGAAGACGACGATGCGGACCTCGGCGTCCGCGCCGCCGCGGGCCGGGACGCGGGTGGCGGTGACCAGCGCCGGCCGGCGGGCGCGGTCGGCGGCCAGCACCTCGACGACGACCTCGCTGACGCCGCCGGTGGCGAGCAGCTGCGGGGCGCCGTGGGTGGACCACAGGACGCGGTCGCCGACGGGCAGCAGGCGCGCGAACACGCTGCCCAGCAGGTCCTCGCGCGCGTGGCCCGTCCACGTCAGGAACGTCGCGTTGACGCGGGTGATGCGCCCCTCGTCGTCGGTGGTCAGGTAGCCGCAGGGGGCGTGCTCGAACAGCTCGGCGGCGGCCTCGAGCGTCGCGGGGCCCGGCTCGTCGAGGGCCGTCACGCGCGCGCCGGCAGGTGCGCCAGGACCGCGGCGGCCGTCTCCTCCGGCGCGCTGACGTGCGGGCAGTGCCCGGTCGCGGCCAGCGGCACCAGCCGCGCGTGCGGCAGCCGCGCGGCGACCTCGCGCACGGCGGACTCGGGGGCCAGGGCGTCCCCGCGGCACTGCAGCACCACGGCGGGGGTGCCGACCCGCTCCAGCAGCTCGCGCGAGTCGGTGAGGAACGTGGCGCGGGCGAAGTCGCGGGCCGTGCCCGGGTGCAGCCGGCGGAAGGACTCGGTGAACTCCTCGCCCAGCTCCGGGCGGTCCGGCGTCCCCATGATCATCGGTGCGGTGGCCGCGGTCCACGCCAGGTAGTTGTGGTCCAGCGAAGCCAGCACCTCCTCGACGTCCTCGGGGGAGAAACCCCCGTCGTAGCCGGTGGCCGGGTCGTCGGTGTAGCGGGCGGAGGGGGCGAGCATCACCAGCTGCCGGAACCGGTCAGGGGCGGCCAGGGCGGCCCGCGCGACGACCATCGAGCTGACGCTGTGCCCGACGGCGACGACGTCGCGCAGGTCCAGCTCCTCGCACACCGCGACCAGGTCGTCGGCGTACCCGTCGAGCGTGGAGTACCGCTGCCGGTCGTAGGCGGCCGGGTCGAAACCCCCGGCACCGGCCTGGTCGAGCAGGACGACGCGGTGGTCGGTGGCCAGCACCGGCAGGACCCGGCTCCACGCGCCCTGGTCGGAGCCGAACCCGTGCACCAGCAGCAGGACCGGCCCGTCCGGGTTCCCCGTCACGCGCACGCGGTGGCGGGCGGTCGCGGTGGCGGTCGTCGTCGAGGGCGCGCTCACGGGGGTCTCCACGGGTCGGCCGCGGGGCCCGCGGCGGCGGTGCTGGCGCCGCGGTCTGGACCAGTCCCCCGTGGTCTCGGCGGACCGCCCGCCGACCTTGAGCCCCGTCCCCCGGACGGGGGTCTCCTCAGGAGTGCTGGGCGGTCCAGGCCGCGTGCAGCCGCGAGTACGGCCCGCCCGCGTGGGCCAGCTCGGCGGCCGGGCCCACCTCCACCACGCGCCCGGAGTCCACGACCACGACGGTGTCGGCGGCCTCGGCGGTGGACAGCCGGTGCGCGATCGCCACCGACGTGCGGCCGGACAGGACGCCCTCCAGCGCCCGCTGCAGGCGCACCTCGGTGGCCGGGTCGACCGAGGAGGTCGCCTCGTCCAGCACCAGCAGGTCCGGGTCGGCCAGGTGCGCGCGGGCCAGCGCGACCAGCTGGCGCTCGCCGGCGGACAGGCGCTCGCCGCGCTGGCCGACGGGGGTGTCCAGCCCCTCGGGCAGGTCCTCCAGCCACGCGGTCAGGCCCAGGTCGGCGAAGGCGGCGGTCACGTCGTCGTCGGTGGCACCGGGCTTGCCGCGGCGCACGTTCTCGCCCACGGTGGCGTCGAAGAGGAAGCCCTCCTGCGGGACGGCCACCACGCGCCGGTGCAGCTCGCGCCCGGGCAGGTCGCGCGCGTCCACGCCGTTGAGCAGCACCCGCCCCGAGGCCGGGTCCACCAGGCGCGTCACCAGGCGCGCCAGGGTCGTCTTGCCGGAGCCGGTCTCCCCGACCACGGCCGTGCGCGACCCGGCGGGCAGGTGCAGGTCCACCCCGGTCAGCACCACCTTGTCGGTGCCGGGGTAGGTGTAGGCGACGTCCTCCACGCGCACCTCCACCGGCCCGGCGGGCAGCTCGCGCACCCGCTCCGGCGCCGGGTCCGGCACGACGACCGGGGTGTCGATGAGGTCGACCACGCGCCGCCACCCGGCCAGGGCGTTCTGCAGCTCGTTGAGCACCTCCGTGGCCGCCTGCACCGGGCCCACCCACAGCTGCGCCAGGAACAGGAACGCCAGCAGCCGGCCCAGGGTGATGTCGTCGTCGACGCCCAGCAGGGTGCCGACCACGATGACGAGGGCGACGACCAGGCCGGAGACGAGGACGCCGGTGGAGAACGTCGCCGCCGTGGCGATCTGCGCCTTGACGGCCTGCTTGCGGTGCGCCTCCACGGCCGCGTCCACGTTGCGCCACGAGCGCGCCGAGGCGGCGTGCGCGCGGATGACGTCGGCGCCCACGACCGTCTCCGAGACCGCGCCGAGCAGCTCGCCCATCCGCACCCGCACCGCCGCGTAGGCGCGCGCCACGGGCCGCTGCAGCTGGTGGCGGGCCAGGACCAGCGGCACGAAGCAGCCGATGACCACCAGGGCCAGCTGCCAGGAGTAGACGAACATCAGCGCCGTCGCCAGGACGACCTGTCCCAGCGACAGGACGAGCACGAGCATGCCCGTCTGCAGGAACGTGGAGATGGTGTCCACGTCGCTGGTGACGCGGCTGACCAGCGACCCGCGCCGCTCCCCGGACTGGGTGAGCACCGACAGGTCGTGCACGTGCCGGAACGCGCGCACGCGCAGGTTCGCCAGCCCCGCCTCGGTGGCGCGGAACAGGCGCACGTTGACGACCCACGCGGTGACGGACGTGACGACGAGGACCGCCGCGGCCAGGGCGCAGATGAGGACGACCCGGCCCACGTCGGGGCCGCCGTCGGCCATCACGCCGGTGTCGATCGTCTGCTGCACCGCGATCGGGACGACGAGCTTGCCGAGCGTCGTGGCCGCGGCGATGGCCAGGGTCAGGCCCAGGCCGTCGGCGAACTGCGGCGCCAGTTCCCGCGAGCGGCGCAGCACGCCCTCGCGGGAGCGGCCGGCGGGAGCCTCGGGTGCGGTGGTCGCGCTCACGCCATCCCCGCCCCGCGGGCCGCCTCGCCGCGCTCGCGCGCCGCGCGCGCGTAGGCGGTGACGAGCTCGCGGTAGCCGGCGTCGCGCGCGGCCACCTCCTGCGCCGGTCCCCGGTCCACGACCCGTCCCCTCTCCAGGTGCACCACCTCGTCGGCCAGCGCGATCGTCGCCGGCCGGTACGCCACGACCACGACGGTCGTGCCCGCCCCGGAGTCGGCCAGGCCGTCCAGGACGGCCCGCTCCACCGCCGGGTCCAGCGCGCTGGTGGCGTCGTCCAGCACGAGCAGCCGCGGCCTGCGGACCAGGGCGCGCGCCAGGGCCAGGCGCTGGCGCTGCCCGCCCGAGAGCGTCGAGCCGCGCTCGCCGACCAGCTCGTCCAGCCCGTGCGGCAGCGCGGTGACGAAGTCTTCCGCGCGCGCCAGGCGCAGCGCCTGCCACACGTCCTCGTCGTCCACGCGCCGGCCGGCGGGGACGTCCTCGCTGTCCAGGCCGAGGGCGATGTTGCCGCGCACCGTGTCGTCGAAGACGAACGTCGTCTGCGGCACCAGGGCCGCCGCCCCGGCCACGCGGCCCTCGGCCAGCTCGCGCACGTCGACGCCGTCCAGCAGCACCTGGCCGGAGGTGGGGTCGACCAGGCGCACCAGCAGGCCGGCCAGCGTGGACTTTCCGGCGCCGGTGCCGCCGACGACGGCGACGGTCGTGCCGGGCGCCACGTCGAGGGTCACGTCGGCCAGCGCCGGGCGGGCCTCGCGCCGGGCGGGACGCGCGGGGGCGTCCGGGCCGCGGCGCTGCGCGGCCAGCGGGTCGGCGGCCGGTTCGGGGTGGCGGTAACCCAGGCCGGTCGCGCTGACGGTCGCGGGCGCCTGCGAGGCGGGCAGGTCGCGCGCGCCCCACGGCGTCGTCGCCGCCTCCCGCAGGACGGCCTGCACCCGCGCGTCGCCGGCGACGGTGCGCGGCAGCTCGGCCAGCACCCAGCCGAAGGAGCGCACCGGGAAGGCCAGCAGGCTCAGCAGGTAGGCGATCTGCACGAGGTCGCCGACGCTCACGTCCCCCGCGGCGGCCCGTGCCACGCCGACGGCGAGCACGGCGAGCGTTCCCAGGCTGGGCAGCGCCTCGATGATCGGCTCGAACGCGCCGCGGGTGCGGCCGGCGGCGACGTTCGCGGCGCGCAGTCGGTCGGCGTCGGTGCCGAAGCGCTCGACCTCCTCCTCGCCCAGGCCGAGGGTCTTGACGACCAGGGCGCCCTCGAAGCTCTCGTGGGCGGTGGCCGAGACCTCCCCGCGCAGCTGCTGAACGCGCGCCACGCGCGGGGACATGCGCCGCTGGTAGGCGACGTTCGCGGCCAGCAGCGCCGGCAGGACGAGCAGGCCGACGGCGGCGAGCACCGGGTCGGCTGCGGCCATCGCCACCCCCGCGACGGCGATGAGGACGACGACGCCGAGCGCGAACGGCAGGACCGCCATCGCCTGCCAGGTGGCCTCCACGTCGGACCCGGCGGTGGCGAGCAGCCGCCCGGCGGGGTGGGCGTGGTGCCACGACAGCGGCAGTTCCAGGTAGCGGCGGGCCAGGCGGCGGCGGTAGCGCGCCTGCAGCGCGTACATGGTGGCGCCGGCGGCGATGCGGCGCAGCAGGATCCCGACGACGGTGACGAGCGTGACGCCCATCAGCGTCGCCCCGGCCAGCCACACGTCGCCGGTGTCCACGACGCCCTCGCCGGTGACGGCGGGAACGACGACGCGCTCGGTGGTGCGCCCCACGAGCCAGCCGGTGGCGGCGGTGCCGGCGCCGTAGACGAAGGACCCGACGACGGCCAGGCCGAACAGGCGCGGTTCCTCCCGCGCACCGCGGGCCAGGGTGCGCATGCCGCTGACGAAGGTGCCGCTCACTGCACGAAGCCTGGCACGCGGCCGTCGATCCGGCCGGTCGAGGTGCGCCGCGGCAACCAGGTGGTGCCGTCGGGAGATGTGAGCACTGCGGGGTTCACTTGACCTCTAGAGTGTTCGGATGGACCTGAGCGACCCGTGGCGCAGCGTCGTACCGACCTTGGACGGACCGGTCCTCACCGCGCTGGCGGGTCAAACGACGCCCGTCTCCGGGCGCGAGGTGGTGCGCCTCATCGGGACCGCCTCGCAGACCGGCGTGCAGAAGGTGCTCAACCGCCTCACCGCGCAGGGGGTCGTGCACGCGGAGCGGCGTCGCAGCGCCGTCCTCTACCGGGCCAACCGCGACCACCTGGCGTGGCCGGCGGTCGAGGTGCTCGCAGGGATCCGCCGGGAACTGCTGCGCCGGACGACCGACCTCGTCGGTGCCTGGTCGGTGCCCGCCGAGTCGGTCGCCGTCTTCGGGTCCCTCGCCCGCGGCGAGGGGACCGCCGAGTCCGACGTGGACGTCCTCCTCGTCCGCTCCGACGAGCTGTCCGACGCCGAGGTCGCCCGCTGGGACGAGCAGGTCGACGAGCTGGTGACCGCTGTCGAGGCGTGGACCGGCAACCGTGCCCAGCCGTACGACGTCTCCCTGGCTGACCTGCGCGCTCACGTGCGGGCCGCCGAGCCGATCGTCCAGTCGTGGCGGCGGGAGGCGATCACCCTCGCCGGCCGGGACGTCGCCGCCCTGCTCAGGAGCGTGGGCCGGTGAGCCCGGCGGGACGGACCAGTCCCTGCTCGCCGGGCGACGCCCGCGTCCGCCTGGAGCACGCGCGCGCCTTCCTGGAGGTCGCGGAACTCGTCCTGGAGGAGTCCGGTGACGGCCTGGCGACCCCGCAGGTCTCGGCGTCCCTCGCCGTCCTCTGCGGGATCGCGGCCTCCGACGCCGTCTGCTGCCGCCGCCTCGGTGAGCGGTCGCGCGGACAGGACCACCGGCAGGCCGTCGACCTGCTCGCCGGTGTCCGGCCCGAGGGACCGGCCATGGCGCGGGACCTGCGCCGTCTGCTGGAGATCAAGGACCAGGCCCACTACGCCGCGACCATGGTCTCCGCCGCACGGGCCGAGCAGGCGGTGCAGTGGGCGCGGCGGATGTTCGACGCGGCGGTCCGCGCGGTGTGACATCGCCAGCCGGGTCTCAGACGCCCACCCGCTCCCGCGCGGGCGCGGTGGTGCCGCGCACGACGACGGTCGACGGAGGCCCCGCGGGCATCCGCGCGTCGCCGCCGGCGAGGACGCTGAGGACGGCGCGGCCCAGGCGCTCCCCGCGGTGGTGCACGTCCAGGCTCATCGCCGTGGTCGGCGGCACCGACAGCTCGCACAGCGGGGAGTCGTCCACGGCCAGCAGGCTGACGTCGCCCGGCACGTCGACCCCGCGGGCCCTCAGGTGCTCCAGGGCCGCCACGGCCATGACGTCGTTGTCGAACAGCACGGCCGTGGGCGGTTCGCGCCGGGCCAGCAGGGCGTCGACGGCGCGCACGCCCGCGGCGGCGCTGTAGTCGGCCTCCACGGTCGCCACGACCAGCCCGCGCCGGCGGGCGTGCTCGGCGACGGTGGCGGTGCGCTCGCCGGTGTGCACGAGGCGGCGGGGCCCGCACACGTGCCCCAGGCGGCGGTGCCCGAGGGCGACGAGGTGGTCGAGGGCGGCGCCGACGCGCACGGCGTCGTCGGCGACCTCGCTCGTGCACGCCCACGGGCTGTCGACGTGCGCGGCGAGCACGAACGGCAGCCCGAGGTCGGACAGGGCCGCGGGCCGGGCGTCGTCCTCGACGAGGTCGACGACCACGGCCGCGGCGACCTCCGCGTCGGCGCTCCAGCGGCGGTAGGCGGCCAGCTCGGCGTCCAGGTCGTCCACGAGCAGGACCAGCACCGCGAACCCGGCCGGGTGCAGCACCTCCTCCACCCCGTCGACGAGTTCGGCGAAGAACGGCTCGACGCCCATCCGGTGCGTGGGCCCGGGGATCACCAGGCCCACGACACCGCCGGTGCCGGGGGGGGGGGGGGGGGGGGGGGGGGGGGGGGCGCGGGGGCGCGGCGGGGGGGGGGGGGGGGGCGCGGCGGGGGGGGCCCGGGGGCGGGCGGGGGGGGGGCGGGGG
>NZ_JBJLSH010000006.1:0-104855 GCF_050871905.1 Kineococcus haloalkalitolerans | reverse complement strand
GTGGGAGGGGGGGGGGGGGGTTGTTGTGTTTTTTTTGGTGGGGGCGGCGGGGCGCCCCCCCCCCCCCCCCCATCGCGGCGGCCCCCACGAGGGTCTTGCCCGCCCCGCACGGCAGGACGACGACCCCGGACCCGCCGTGCCAGAAGCCGTCGACGGCCTGCGACTGGTAGGGCCGCAGCGTCCACCCGTCCTCGGCCAGGTCCACCGGGTGCGCCTCGCCGTCGACGTAGCCGGCCAGGTCCTCCGCGGGCCAGCCCAGCTTCAGCAGCACCTGCTTGAGGTTGCCGCGCTCGCTGGGGTGCACGAGCACGGTGTCGCTGCCCAGGCGCTGCCCGAGCAGCGGCGCGGCCTTGCGCGAGCGCAGCACCTCCTCCAGGACGGGGGCGTCCAGCGCGCGCAGGACGAGGCCGTGCTCGGGGTCGGCGACCAGCTGCAGGCGCCCGTAGCGGGCCATCGTCTCGGCGACGTCGACCAGCAGCGCGTGCGGCACCGAGTAGCGGGAGAACTCCAGCAGGGTGTCGACGACCTGCTCGGCGTCGTGCCCGGCGGCGCGGGCGTTCCACAGGCCCAGCGGCGTCAGCCGGTAGGTGTGCACGTGCTCGGGGGCGCGCTCCAGCTCGGCGAAGGGCGCGATGGCCGCGCGCGCGGCGGCGGCGCGGGGGTGGTCGACCTCGAGCAGCAGCGTCTTGTCGCTCTGGACGATGAGGGGGCCGTCGTTCACGGGCCGGGGCTCCAGGGGGTCGGGGGCGGGTCCTCCCGGGTGGTCACCGGGGGTGCTCCAGAGGTGCAACGGCGCGGCGGGCGCACGGCTTCCCGCTGCGCTCAGGCGCTGACGGTGCCGCCGACGTCCAGGGGCGCGGGGGCGACGCCCTGCAGCAGCTGCCACAGCGCGGCGGCCCACACGACGACGAGCAGGACGAGCAGCAGGGTCAGCGCCAGGGTCGCCCACGCGCACGCCACGCCGGCGGTGACGAGCCCGCGCCCGGCCGGTGGCGTCCCCGGCGGCGTCCCCGGCGGCGGGACAGCGGCGGCCACGGCGCGGCGCGCGCGGGGGGCCGTGACGAGGGCGACGATCGCCGCGAGCCACCCCAGGCCCGTGCCGAGCAGCACCAGCGAGCCGATGCCCGTCCACAGCACCGCGTGCGCCGCGCCGGGCGCGGGGCCGGGCGCGGCGGGCTGCGCGGGCGGCGGGAACGGCGCGGGCCGCGGGGACGTCGTCACCCGCCGACGGTAGCCCCGCGGGCGGGCGCGGCGCCCGCGCTGTCCGCCGGACCGGGTGGCCGCGGGATCAGCCGGCGGCGGCCACGCCGGTGACCCGGTGCACCGAGAAGGAGCGCACGGCACCGGAGGCGCGGTCGTAGGCGGTGACGCGCCCGCCGTCCACGCCGACCGGCTCGACGAGGTGCCGGCTGCCCAGGCCGTCGGCGTCGACGTAGCCGACCCACACGGCGCGGCGCTGCCCGGCGGCCTCGCGCAGCAGCGCCAGGGACGTCGCCGGGTCCAGCGGCGGCAGCGGCGGGGCGTCGGCGTGCGCGGCGCGGCGCTGCTCGCTGGCGGCGGCGTCCTCGTCCCCGGCGCGCAGCGCCCGCACGGCCGCGGTGAGCAGGACGGGCGCCGGTGGCCCCGGCTCGCCGGCCGCCGGGCGCGGCGCCGACCGCGGCGGGGTGCGCAGCTGCTCGGCGGCGCGCACGAGCAGCTCGCCGTCGGGGCCCTCGGCGGCGGGGGCGACCCCGGCGGCGCGCAGCGCGGCCAGCACCTCCTCCGGGCCGGCGGCCGCGGCCAGCACCGTGGGTGCCAGCAGCCGCAGCCCCAGCCCGGCGCAGCGGCGGTCGGCGACGAGCTGCGCCAGCAGCGCCGGGTCCTCCGCGCGCACGTACGCCCCGGCCCGCCCGACCCGCACGCGGCCGTGGCGGCGGGCCACGTCGCGCACGAGGTACTCCAGCGGCTGCGGCACGGGCGTGGCCGAGACCCCGGCCAGGAAGGACAGGACGTCGTCGGCGGTCAGCCCCTCGTCCAGGCCGCGGCGCACGCTGGCGTCGTCGAAGCGGTAGACGGTCGCGCCGCCGCGGCTCTCCACCCGCGCGACCGCGCCGAGCCGGACCGCCAGGTCGGCGCGCAGCGGGCCGGGCGCCACGGCCGTCAGGTCGGCCTGCAGCAGCACCTCGGTGACGGGTACGGGCAGCGCGGCGGCCAGCGCCTCCTCGGCGCCCTGCTCGTCACCGGCCAGCAGGGCGCGCCCGGCCGCCGACAGCGCCCCGGCGCCCAGAACGCCCAGCCAGCCGGCCTCGCCCAGGCTCCAGCGGGCCACGTCCTCGCGCAGCCGCCCGGTGCGCCGCGGCGCCTGCCAGCGCAGCCGCGCCACCACCGCGTCCGCCTCGACGGCGTGGTCCACCGGTGCGCCGACCAGCAGGTCCAGCACCTCCCGGCGCACGGCGCGGGCGGCGGCGCGGTCCAGGTCGGCACCCAGCGCGTTGCGGGGGGCGTCACGGGCGTCGCGGCTGCCGACGAGCCCGGGCACGCGGGTGGTCGCCAGCCAGGCGGCGGCCAGGACGCGCCAGCGGCGCGGCACGTCCTCCTCGCGCCAGTCGTCGTAGGCGGGGGTGGGCAGCCAGCGCGGCTCCACGTCGCCGTCGTCGGCGACGAGCCCGGCGGCGTGGGCGAGCTCGACGACGAGCGCGGTGGTCCGCTCGTCGACCTCCAGGGCGGTGCCGGTGCGGCGCAGCTCGCGCACGCCCACCCCGCCGGCGCGCAGCACCGGCGGCGGGGCGCTGGACCACAGCGAGCAGAGGGCGTCGACGAGGCGGACGGCCTCGGCCGCGGCCTCCGCGGACCCGCCGGCGACCAGCGCGGGCCGGCGCGCCGTCGCGGGCAGCGCCGGCGGTTCGCGGTCGGGGGCGCGGTGCACGCGCCCGCCGCGCAGCGCGAGGCCGACCTCGCGGGGCAGGACGACGGTGCCCGGCCCCGACACGGCCAGCAGCCCGCGCGCCAGGAGCCAGTCCACGGGGGTGCTCGACGTGGCCGTGCGCACCTGCCGGTCGGCGCGCTCGACCGCGCCCGTCGGCGGGCCCCACGTCAGGCGGTCCAGCAGCGCCCGCACGCCCTCGGGCGCCGGCTCCAGCAGACCCGCCAGCACGTCGGCGTCCCCGAGGTGGGCGGCCAGCCGCGGCAGCGCCGTCTCCGGGTCGTGGCTGACCTCCAGGCCCAGGTCCTCCAGCAGCTCGGCCAGCCGCTGCGGGGAGCGCCGGCCCAGGGCGTCGGCCAGCGACGGGCCCAGCCCGGCCGGGTGCGGGCCCAGCAGGTCGCGCACGGCGTGCACCAGGTGCAGGCGCCGGTCGGTGCCCCACACCAGGGCCCGCCGGCGCAGCCGGTCCACCTGCTCGCCGGCCTTCGCCCCCCACGCGCGCGAGACGGCGCCCACTCCCACCGGGCCGGGCAGGACCGCGAGGACCTCGGCGACCTGCAGGGCGGGGGAGTCCAGCGCGTCCAGGGCCCGCTGGACGCTGGCGCGGGTCGTCGCGCGCGCCGCCAGCGCGGTCGTCGAGGTCGGCAGGGGCGAGACGAGGTCGGGCCGGAGGGCGAGCAGCTCCTCCAGCCCGTCGTCGGGGCGCGCCCGCAGGTCCTCGGCGAGCGTGCGCGGGGTGGCGGCGGGCACCGCACGAGGGTACGGGCGCCCGCCGCCGCTCGCCCGCCGCTCAGTCCCCGGCGGGCAGGGCGTTGGCGCCGATGACGCCGGAGTACCACCAGGCGCTGTCCTTGGGGGTGCGCACCTGGGTCTCGTAGTCGACGTGGACGATGCCGAACCGCTTGGAGAACCCGTAGCCCCACTCGAAGTTGTCGAGGAAGGACCACAGGAAGTACCCGCGCACGGGCGCCCCGGCCTCCACGGCGTCGAGCACGGCGCCCAGGTGGTCGCGCAGGTAGCGGATCCGGTCGGCGTCGTCGACGTGGCCGTCGACGAGGACGTCGGGGTAGGCCGCGCCGTTCTCGGTGACCAGCAGCTCCAGGCCGGGGTGCTCGGCGTGCATGCGCAGCAGCAGCTCGCGCATGCCGCGGGCGTCGACGCTCCAGCCCATCGCGGTCTTGTGCCCCGGCAGCTCGGGGAACTCCACGTCCTCGCACGCCGGCCACGGGCTGTGCGTGGAGGCGCCGTGCCCGTCGGCCTCGGCCCGCGGTGCCCCGCCGTCCCAGTGCCGCACGACGGTGGGGCTGTAGTAGTTCACGCCCAGGACGTCCAGCGGCTGGTGCACCAGCTCCAGGTCGCCCTCGCGCACGAACGACCAGTCGGTGACGGAGGCCGTGTCGGCCAGCACGTCGGCCGGGTACTGACCGCGCAGCACCGGGTCGAGGAACACGCGGTTCTGCAGGCCGTCGACGCGGCGCACCGCGTCGTGGTCGGCGTCGGTGCCGCGGTCGGTGCGCACCCACGCCAGGTTCAGCGTCAGCGCCACCCGCGCGCCGGGGGCCGCGGCGCGCACGGCGCTGGCGCCGAGCCCGTGGGCGAGGTTGAGGTGGTGCACGGCGGCGAGGGCGGCGGCCTGGTCGGTGCGCCCGGGCGCGTGCACGCCGGAGGCGTAGCCGAGGTAGGCCGAGCACCACGGCTCGTTGAGGGTGATGAAGGTCTTCACGCGGTCGCCGAGGGCGCCGGCGACGATCCCCGCGTACTCGGCGAAGCGCTCGGCGGTGGCGCGGTTGGTCCAGCCGCCGGCGTCCTCGAGGGCCTGCGGCAGGTCCCAGTGGTAGAGCGTCACGGCCGGCTCGATGCCCGCGGCGAGCAGCTCGTCGACGAGGGTGCTGTAGAACTCCAGGCCCGCGGGGTTGACCGGGCCCAGGGCGTCGGCGCTCACCTGCGGGGTGATGCGCGGCCAGGCCACGGAGAACCGGTAGGCGCGCAGCCCCAGGCGCTGCATGAGCGCCACGTCCTCGCGGAAGCGGTGGTAGTGGTCGTCGGCGACGTCGCCGGTGTCGCCGCCCAGGACCTTGCCGGGGGTGCGGCTGAAGGTGTCCCAGATCGAGGGGGTGCGCCCGTCCTCGTCGGCGGCTCCCTCGACCTGGTAGGCGGCGGTGGCGGTGCCCCAGACGAAGCCGGGCGGGAAGGCGCGCACGCCCTCGCGCGGCTGGGGGCGGGCGGCGGGGACGGCCGCGGTGGTCGTCGTGGTGGCGGGTTCTTCGGTGGTGGTCATGCCGGTCGGACCGCGGGGCGCGGCCCGCCTCCTCTCGGGTGGTGGGGTCTCGGGCTGGGACGGGCGGGCGGGTCAGCCCTTGACGGCGCCGGCCATGATGCCGTTGACGATCTGCCGCCCCATGATGAGGAAGACGACGATCACGGGCAGGGTGCCGACGAGGGTGCCGGCCATGATGACCGACTGGTCCGGGACGTAGCCGCTGCCGAGGTTGTTCAGCGCGACCTGGACGGTGGGGTTGGAGGAGTTCAGCGCGATGACGGGCCAGAAGAACTCGTTCCAGGCCGTCATGAACGTGAGCATCCCCAGGACGGCCATGCCGGGCCGGGCGATGGGCAGGACGATGCTGAAGAACGTGCGGGTGGAGGTGGCGCCGTCCATGCGCGCGGCCTCCAGCAGCTCGTCGGGCAGCGTCTGCACGAGGTACTGGCGCATGAAGAACACGCCGAACGCCGTGACCATCGTCGGCAGGATCACCGACCACAGGTTGCCGGTCAGCTGCAGGTCGGCCATGACCATGTACAGCGGCACGACGCCCAGCGTGGGCGGGATCATCAGCGTCGCGATGGTGATGCCGAAGAACGTCGAGCGGCCCTTGAAGCGCAGCTTGGCGAAGGCGAAGCCGGCCAGCGTGCAGAACAGCAGGGTGGCGACGGTGATCGCCGTGGAGACGAGGAACGAGTTCCACACGGCCAGGCCGATGTTCTGCTGCTGGAACGCGCTGACCATGTTCGACCACAGGTCCGGGCCGGGCAGCCACGGCGGCGGGGTCTGGTTCATCTCCGCCATGGGCCGGCTGCCCGCGACGATCATGTAGTAGAAGGGGACGACGAAGAGGAAGGCCGTCACGGCCAGCAGGACGTAGGTGAACGGCCCGGCCTGGTCGGGCGCCCGGTAGCGGCGCTTGCGGCCCTCCGGCGCCGGCGCGGCGATCGACGCCTGCTGCACGGCGGTCGTGGTGGCGGCCATCAGCGGGCTCCCTTCGCGGCGGCCCGGCGGGCCCTCCTGGTGGCGGCCTGCGCGGGGTCGCGGTCGCGCATCCGGGCGATGGACGTGTTGACCACGACGAGCAGGATGATGATGAGGAACGTCACCCAGGCGATCGCGGCGGCCCGCCCGAGGAACCCGAAGGTCCAGCCCTGCTGGTACATGAACAGCGTCACGGTCTGGTACTGGTTCAGCGCGCCGCCGTTGGCGGTGCCGCCGCCGAACAGCAGCGGCTCGGCGAACAGCTGGGTGGCGCCGATGGTGGAGACGACGACCGTGAAAAGGATCGTCGGGCGCAGGCCCGGCAGGGTGATGTGCCAGAACTGCTGCCAGCGGTTGGCGCCGTCCAGCGAGGCGGACTCGTACAGGTCCTGCGAGATGGACTGCATGCCCGCCAGGTAGATGAGGGCGTTGTAGCCGGTCCAACGCCAGGTGACGATGACGGCGATGGCCAGCTGGGCGGTGAAGTCGCCGTTGCGCCAGTCGATCGCGTCGACGCCGAAGAACGACAGCACCCAGTTGGCGAACCCGGCGTCGCGGCCGAAGATCTGCGCGAACACCAGCGTCGCCGCGGCCACCGAGGTGGCGTAGGGCATGATCATCGCGATGCGGAAGAGGTTGCGCCCGCGCATCCGGTAGTTCAGCGCGTGGGCGAGCCCGAGCGCGAAGATCAGCTGCGGGACCGTGGAGAGGATCCCGATGGTGAGCGTGCGCCACAGCGCGTTGTAGAACTTGTCGTTCTCGAACAGCCAGCGGTAGTTGTCCAGGCCCACGAACGTCGAGGTCGACGACCCCAGCTTCTGCTCGTAGAGGCTGATCCACGCCGTGTAGACCAGCGGGAACAGCCCGAAGGCGAGGAAGAGGAGGAAGAACGGGGCGATGTAGGCGTACGGGGCGCCCTTCTCCTCCGCGCGGAACAGCCGCTGCTTCCACGTGAGCTTCTCCGTCACGACCACGCGCGGCGGCGGGCCGGCCGGCGCGGGCGGTGAGGCGGTGGTGCTGGAGATGGTCATGTCGTCTCCTGGTCGACGGGCCTGGCGGGGGAGGGGGAGCCGGCCGGCGGGGTGGTCCCGTCGGCCGGCTCCGGGTCCGGCTCGGCTCAGCCGATCTGGTTGCTGATCTCGGACTCGGCGTTCGCCCACGCGTCGTCGGCGCTGACGCCGTTGGCCTCGACCGACAGCAGGGCCTGGGTCAGGGCCGTCTTGATGACGCCGTCGCCCTCGCCGAGGATCTGGGTCGGCGCCGCCTGCGCGGACTCGGAGAAGATCCGGCCGATGGGCGCGTCCTGGAAGTACGGGTCCGTCGTGCCACCGACGAGCTCGATGCCCTGGGTGTTGGAGGGGAAGTTGCCGACGTTGTTGAAGACCTCGGCCTGCTGCTCCGCGTCGGTCATCCACTTGATGAGCGCGGCGGCCTCCTCCTTGTGCTGCGAGGCCTCCGGGACCGCGAGGTAGGAACCGCCCCAGTTGCCGCCGGCGCCGCCGGGCAGCGAGGTGACGTTCCACAGGCCGGAACCGGCGTCACCGGCCTTGCCCTTGATGTAGCCGATCATCCAGGACGGGCAGGCGATGGTGGCGAAGGCCCCGGAGGCGAAGCCGGGGTCCCAGTTGGGGTCGTTGAACTGCTCCAGCTTGGCGGTCAGGCCCTCCTGGCCGGCCTCGGCGGCGGTGTCGAAGGCTTCGCGGACGGCGGGGTTGGTGTCCCACACCGGCTCGCCGGACTCGTCGTAGTAGATGGTCTCCTCGGTGGAGACGATCGCGTTGTAGAGCCCGCCGCTGAAGTCGGTCCACGCCGAGCCGGCGGGGGCAGCGGCCTTGTACTGGCGGCCCAGGTCGAGGTAGGCGTCCCAGTCGGTCATCGCCGCGGCCAGCTCGGCCGGGTCGGTGGGCAGGCCGGCCTGCTCCAGCAGGTCGCTGCGGTAGCAGATGCCCATCGGGCCGATGTCGGTGCCCAGCGCGAGGACCTTGCCGTCGGCGGTGGTGGCGGCGTCGGCCTTCCACTCCAGGTAGTTGGGGACCTGGTCAGCGGTCTCGAACTGGCTCAGGTCGGCCCACTTGTCGGACTGGTTGGCCACGACGTCGGCGATGCGGGCGACCTCGATGCCCTGGACGTCGGCGAGCCCGGTGCCGGACTGCAGCTTGGTCTGCAGCGCCGGCCAGTACTTCGACTCGCCCTGCGTCGACTCGTACTGGATCTCGACGTCGGGGTTGAGCTCCTCGTACCGGTCGAACAGGCCGGACTCCTCGAAACCCATGGTGCCGAACAGCGAGACGCTGATGATCGTCTTGCCGTCCGCGGTGGTGCCGCTGCTCTCGGTGTCCGCTCCGGCCGAGCTGCAGCTGGTGAGCAGGAGGGCGCCCGAGACGAGGGCAGCCGCACCGGCCAGGGTCTTCTTCTCCAGGGACATGGCTGATCTCCTCGCAGGCCCCGCCGTCGGGGCTGATCGTCGTCGATCGGTCTGTGCGAGAGAGCGCTCTCATCGGTGGTGCGGTGAGATTGAGAGCGCTCTCACGGGGTCGCACCAGAGTGTCGGGTACCGCGTCGGGTGTCAACACCCTCGGGGGAACTGCTCGCCCGGACCCTCGGGGGCTCCGCGCCCGGACGGCTGGGCGCAGGAACGGGGGAGGGGCGGGGTCAGGCGGTGGCGCGCCGCACCAGCTCGGTGCCCACGACGACCGGGGCGGGCGCGGGGGAGCCGTCGACCATCACGAGCAGCATCCGCGCCAGCTCCCGGCCCATCTCGACGACCGGCTGGTGCACGGTCGTCAGGGGCGGGGTGGCCGCCGCCGCCAGCGGCGCGTCGTCGAAGCCGACGACGCGCACGTCCCCGGGCACCGACCGGCCCGCGGCGGCCAGCGCCTGCAGCGCACCGGCGGCCATGAGGTCGTTGGCGACGAACAGCCCGTCCAGGTCCGGCAGGCGCTCCAGCAGCTCCTCGGTGGCCGCGCGCCCGCCCGCGACGCTGAAGTCGCCCGTGGCGACCAGCCGGCGCGAGGGCCGGCGCCGGTGCGCCCGCAGCTCCTCCTCGAACCCCGCGAGGCGGTCTTGGCCGACCCGCATGTCCATCGGGCCGGTCACGGTCGCCACCCGCCGGCAGCCGGACTCCAGCAGGTGGCGCGCCGCCACCCGCGCTCCGCCGACGTTGTCGGCCGACACCCACGGCACCGCCGAGGCGTCGTCGTAGGGGCGGCCTGAGAGCACCACCGGGATGCCGGCCTCGCGCAGGTGGTCCGGCAGCGGGTCCGGCCCGTGCACCGAGACGAGGATCGCGCCGTCGACGTGCCCGCCGCGCGCGTAGCGCTCGAACCGCTCGCGCTCGGCGGCCGTCGACAGCGTCACGAGCACCAGCTGCACCTCGCGCTGGGCCAGGACGCTCTGCGCGCCGCTGAGCACCAGCGGGAAGTAGGAGTCGGAGAAGAACCGCTCGACGGGCTCGACGACGACGAGCGCCACCGAGCCGCTGCGGCGGGTCACCAGCGCCCGCGCCGCCTGGTTGGTGACGTAGCGCAGTTCCGCGGCGGCGTGCAGCACGGCTTCGCGGGCCGCGGGGCTGACCTTCGTCGACCCGGCCAGCACCCGCCCCGCCGTGGCGCGCGAGACGCCGGCGCGCGCGGCGACGGACTCCAGGGTGGGCGCGCTCGGGCTCGGCACGGATCCTCCTCGACGGGTGGTGGACGGTGCCCCACTGTCCCACCCCGCGTGCCCGCCGGTGTCAGGTCCGGGCGGGTGGCGTGCGGTCGATCCCGAACAGGTCCCACAGGCGGGTGTCGAGGAAGGAGGTGATCCGGTGGATCCGCCCGTCGCGAAGCTCCAGGGCCTGCAGGGCGAAGGGGACGAGCGAGCCGCCGGGCCCGATCGGCTTCCAGTGCGCGAAGGCGGGACCCCCGTTGAGCGCCACCGGCTTCAGGACCGACCCCTCGCACTGCCGCCCGGGGCCGCGCATCCAGGCCACGACGTCGTCCGCGCCCTCCAGCCACAGCTCGAACGGCGGCATGTTCTGGGTGACGTCGTCGGCCAGCAGGGCCACGAACCGCTGCATGTCGTAGCTCTCGAAGGCGGCGACGTACTCGTCGAGCAGCCGCTGGTGGCGGGCGTCGAGCGGCGCCGGCGGGGCGTCGACGTCGGGGCGGGTGGCCAGCGTGGCGCGGGCCCGCTGCAGGGCGGAGTTCACCGACGCGGTCGTCGTGCCCAGCAGTTCGGCGACCTCCTCGGCCCGCCAGCGCAGCACCTCGCGCAGCACGAGGACGGCCCGCTGGCGCGGGGGCAGGTGCTGCAGGGCGGCCACGAACGCCAGCCGCACCGACTCGCGGGCCACGGCGACGTCGGCGGGGTCGCCCGCCTCGGGCAGCACCCGCGCGTCGACCATCGGCTCCAGCCAGGTGTCCTCCGGCCGGCGGGCCGCCAGCGACGCCTCGACCGGCTCCCACGCCGAGGCGGACAGGTCCATCGGCCGCGCGCGGCGCGAGCGGCCCTCGAGCATCGTCAGGCACACGTTCGTGGCGATCCGGTACAGCCAGGAGCGCAGCGCGGAGCGCCCCTCGAAGCCGTCGATGCCCCTCCAGGCGCGCAGCAGCGTCTCCTGGACGGCGTCCTCGGCGTCGAAGGCGGACCCGAGCATCCGGTAGCAGTAGCCGGTGAGCTCGCCGCGGTGGGCGGCGAGGCGGGGTTCGAGGTCGGCGGGCGCGACCCCGCCGGGCACGGAGCTGGTGGCGGTCGATGTGGTCACGGTCACAGCAGAGCACGGGGGTCCGACACGGCGGGAGCCCCGGACGGTGGACCCGAGGTGGACGCCCGGTGGACGTGTCGCGGGACGTGGCGGTGGGCCTCGCCGCGGGCGGGCGGCCCCGGTGCGGCACCCTGGTCCACCGTGCCCGCGACCGAGCTGCTCCTGCTCCTGCTCGCCGGGACGGGCGCCGGGCTCGTCGGCTCGACGGCCGGGCTGGCCTCGCTGGTGTCCTACCCGGCGCTGCTGGTCGCCGGGCTGCCGCCGCTGGCGGCCAACGTCACCAACACCGTCGCCCTGTTCGGCACCACCGTGGGCGCGGCGGCCGGCTCGCGCCCCGAGCTGCGCGGGCAGGGGCGCCGCCTGGCGCGGCTGCTGCCCGTCGCGGCCGCGGGCGGCGCCACCGGCGCCGCGCTGCTGCTCGCGCTGCCCGCGGACACCTTCGAGGTCGTCGTCCCCTTCCTCGTCGCCGGCGCCTCCCTCGTGCTGCTGCTGCAGCCGCGGGTGCAGCGCCTGCGGCCCGGCCGGGTGTCCGCGCGCAACCCGCTGGTGCTGCTGGCGCTGTTCGCCGTCGGCCTGTACGGCGGGTACTTCGGCGCCGCGGCGGGCGTGCTGATGCTGGCGCTCATGGAGGTCCTGCACGAGCAGTCGCTGGCCCGCAACAACGCGCTGAAGAACCTCATGACGGGCGCCGCGAACACCGTCGCCGCCGTCGGGTTCGCCCTCTTCGGGCCGGTGCAGTGGGCCGCGGCCCTCGCGCTCGGCGTCGGCTGCTACCTCGGCGGCCGGCTCGGCCCGGTGATCGTGCGCCGCGTCGACGCGCGCGTGCTGCGGGTCCTCATCGCCCTGGCCGGGCTCGCGCTGGCCGTGCGGCTGTGGACGGGCCGCTGAGCGCCGGTCCGGGCGCCCCCTACCGGGCCGGTCGCACCGACCGCGTGCCCGGCGGCAGCGGCTCGGCGTGCAGCAGGAGCAGCCGCTGCGTGGCGCGCGTCAGCGCCACGTAGAGGTCGTTGGCCCCGCGCGGGCGGCGCAGCACGGCGGCCGGCTCGACGACGAGGACGACGTCGAACTCCAGGCCCTTGGCCCGCTGCACGTCCAGGACGCCCACCCTCGCGTCCAGGTCGTCCGCGGAGGCCGCCACGGAGCCGGCGGGCAGCGCCGCGGCCACGGCCGCGCGCAGCGCGTCGGCGCCCATCGGGCCGTCCGCCTCCGCCGTCAGCACCGCCAGCCGCCCCTCGTCCAGGTCCGCCAGCTCGGCGAGCACGGCCGCCACGACGTCACCCGCCCCGGACACCGCGACGGCCACCGGGTCGTGCTCGCCCTCGCGCACGGGCGTGGGGGGCACCGCGTCGATCCCGGCGGCGGCCAGCACGTCGGCCGCCACCCGCGCGATGCGCGCCGGCGTGCGGTAGTTGACGGTCAGCTCCTCCAGGCGCCAGCGGTCGTCCACCACGGGCTTCAGCGCCTGGGCCCAGCTGTGCGCGCCGGCCGGGTTCGACGTCTGCGCCACGTCGCCCACCAGCGTCATCGACCGCGACGGGCAGCGCCGCTCCACCAGCCGCCACGCCATCGGCGACAGCTCCTGCGCCTCGTCGACGACCACGTGCCCGTACGCCCACGTGCGGTCGGCGGCGGCGCGCTCGGCGACCGTCCCGGTCGGCCCGTCGGCGGAGAAGCGGTCGGCCAGCAGCTCGGGGGTGACCAGCGGGTTGCCCACCCCGGAGCTCTCGAAGTCCTCCAGCACGCGGCGCGCGTGGGCCAGCTGCTGCTCGCGGTCCGCGGCGCGCTGCTGCTCGGCGGCGCCCGCCTCCTCCAGCGGCCCCAGCAGCTCCGCCAGCTCGTCCAGCAGCGGGACGTCCGCCTCCGTCCACGCCGCCGCGTCCTCGCGGTGCAGGGCGGCGCGCTCGTCGTCGCCCAGCCCGTGACCGGCCCGCGCCAGCAGCTCCGGGCTGCGGTACAGCGCCGCCAGCACCTTCTGCGGGGTCAGCGGCATCCAGCACAGGTTGACCTCGCGGCGCACGTCCACGGACGCGCGCAGCTCGGCCAGCAGGTCCTCGCGCTCCTCGGCCAGGTCCGCGCCGCGCGCGCGGGCCAGCTGCTGCACGAGCCCGTCGAGCACCTCGCGCACGAAGACGACCCGGGCGGCGTTGTGCGGCTTGCGCGAGCGCCGCGCGCGCGTGCGGGCCGAGGCCACCGCGTCCGGGCGCAGCAGGACGCGGGAGCCGTCCAGGTCCAGGCGCACCGCGCGCTGCGGCACCCGCTGGCGGGCGGCGACCGCGGCGGCCAGGACGTCCACCATCCGCAGGTCGCCCTTGACGGCGGCCGCGGCCGGCCCGTCCTGCCCGTGCGCCACGACGCCGGGGAGCATCTCGCCCAGCGTCATCGTCACCACGCCCGTCTCGCCCAGCGCGGGCAGCACCTGCTCGACGTAGCGCAGGAACACGGGGCTCGGGCCCAGCAGCAGCACGCCGCTGCGCGCCAGCCGGTCGCGGTGCGTGTACAGCAGGTAGGCGGTGCGGTGCAGCGCGACGGCCGTCTTGCCGGTGCCCGGGCCGCCCTGCACGACGAGGACACCGCGCTCGGAGGCGCGGATCACCCGGTCCTGCTCGGCCTGGATGGTGGCGACGATGTCGCCCATGCGGCCCGTGCGGGGCGCGCTGACCGCCGCCAGCAGCGCCGCGTCGCCCGTGGTGCGCTCGCCCTCACCGGCCACGAGGACCTCGTCGTCGACGCCGGTGACGTGCCGGCCCCGCGTCAGCAGGTGCCGGCGGCGCACCACGTCGCGCGGGGAGGCGGCGGTGGCCTGGTAGAAGTCCTGCGCCGCGGGCGCCCGCCAGTCCACCAGCAGCTGGTTGCCGCGCTCGTCGGCCAGCCCGAGCCGCCCCACGTAGCGGCGCGGGTCGGCCACGCCCTCGCGCAGGTCCAGGCGGCCGAAGCACAGCCGGTTCTCCACCGACCACAGCTGGGCGAGGCGGTCCTCGTACAGGGTGGCGAAGGCGTCGCGCTCGAAGCGGCTCTGGTGGGTGCCGGTGGCCCGGGTGCGGCGCACCTGCGCCAGCTGCTCGGCCGTCTGCTCGCGCAGCGCGTCCAGCCGCGCGTACAGCTCACCGACGTGCGCGTCCTCGCGGGCCACCTCGGCGTCGCTGCCGTGACCGGTCCCGCGCGCGGACCCGGCGCGGTCGTGGGCGGTGGACTGGCTCACTCGACGGTCTCTCCCCGTGACGGTCGTCGTGCCCGGCGAGGGCACCGCAAGAGGGTAGTCGCGCCGGGTGCCGCGGGCGGAGGGGGATGACCCGGTCGGTGGCGCCCCGGCCGGGGGGCGCCACCGGGCCGCGGTCCGGTGGAACAGCCCCGTCCCGGGCGCCGTTAACCTGAGGGGCGCCGCCGACGGTGGCGCCCGCGCGCTGTGCTCTCCACGGGTCCCACCTCCCGGGCACTGCACCGACGGACCGGTCACGGCCGGTCGAGGACAGGCCAGGAGGCTGCATGAGCACGTCCACCACCACGGCTCCCGGGGGCTCCGCGCCCGGCGAGCGCCGGCGTCCCGCCACCCCGTACGCGAAGCTGACGGCGCAGGTGCAGGCCGCCGGCCTCATGCAGCGCCGCACCGGCACCTACTGGCTGCGCATCGCGGCCACGACCGCGGCCTTCTCGGCCGTCGTCACCGGCGCGGTCCTCCTGCGCGACTCGTGGCTCGTCCTGCTCGTCGCCGCTCCGCTGGCGTTCGTGCTGACCCAGTTCGCCTTCCTCGGCCACGACGGCGCGCACCGGCAGATCTTCGCCTCGCACCGGGGCAACGAGTGGGCCGCGCGCATCTTCGCGGCCCTGCTCAACGGCCTGGGCTACGGCTGGTGGATGGGCAAGCACACCCGTCACCACCAGGCGCCCAACAAGCGCGGCACCGACGGCGACGTGGAGTCGGACGTCATCTCCTTCTACCCCGAGGCCGCGGCCTCCCGCCGCGGGCCGCTGCGCTGGTTCACCCGCCACCAGGGCTGGTTCTTCCTGCCGCTGCTGCTGCTGGAGGGCCTGAACCTGCACGCGGCCAGCGCCCGCTCGCTCGTGTCGTCCAGCCGCCGCGCCAAGGGCCGCTGGCTGGACGTGGCCCTCATCGCCACCCACTGGTCCGTCTACCTGGCGGCCCTGGTGCTGCTGCTCGGCCCCGGCCGCGGCGCCGCCTTCTTCGGCGTCCACATGGCCGCCTTCGGCGTGGCGATGGGCGGCGCGTTCGCGCCCAACCACGTCGGCATGCCCGTCCTGCCGCGCGAGGCCAAGGTCGACTTCATCCGCCGGCAGGTCCTGACCTCCCGCAACGTGCGCGGCGGCTGGTTCGTCGACCTGGTCATGGGCGGGCTGAACTTCCAGGTGGAGCACCACCTGTTCCCGAGCATGCCCCGCCCGAACCTCCGCCGCGCGCGCCCCTTCGTGCAGCGCTTCTGCGCCGAGCACGGCATCGCCTACACCGAGGAGGGGCTGCTCTCCTCGTACCGCTCGATCGTGCGGTACCTCAACGAGGTCGGGCTCGCGGCGCGCCACCCGTTCAGCTGCCCGCTGGCCGCGCAGCTGCGCGCCTGAGGCGGGTCCGGCCGGTCCACCGGTGGGCACCGCTGCCAGGAGGTGCTACGGTCGTGGGCGAGTCGCAGTTCTCGACGTGTTCACAGCACCCCGAGGATGTTCTCGAGGGTTTCGCGAAGCTTTCCACCTGGTAGGCCCCTCGACGACCAGCTCCCCCCGCGGGAGCGCACCAACACCAAGAGGAGGCCACCATGGCCCAGGGCACTGTCAAGTGGTTCAACGGCGAGAAGGGCTACGGCTTCATCGCCCCCGAGGACGGCTCGGCCGACGTCTTCGTCCACTTCAGCGAGATCACCGGCAGCGGTTACCGCTCGCTCGAGGAGAACGACCGCGTCGAGTACACGGTCACGCAGGGCCAGAAGGGCCCGCAGGCCAGCCAGGTCACGCGTCTCTGATCTGAGCCGCGACGACGGCCCCCCACCCGCACGGGTGGGGGGCCGTCGTGCGTCCGGGGCAGGATGCCCGACCGTGGTCCCGAACGCGCCCCCCGGGCGCTCGCGCGGCGGAGCCGTCCTGGTCGCGGCCCTGGCCGTGGACTCCCTGGGCAACGGGCTGTTCCTGCCCCTGTCCCTCGTGTTCTTCCTGCGCACGACCGACGTGGAGCTGGGTCCGCTCGGCGTCCTGCTGACCGTCGCGAACGCGGTCGCCCTGCCGGTGCCGGTGTGGGTGGGCGCCCTCGTCGACCGCGTCGGCGCCCGCCCGGTCGTCGTCGCCGCCCAGCTGGCCCAGGCCGCGGGCTTCCTCGCGTACGCCCACGTCACCTCGGCCGCCGGGGTGCTGGCCGCCGCGACCGTGGTCGCCGTCGGCGTGCGCGCGTTCTGGTCGGCGGTGTTCACCCTCGTCGCCGACCACGCCGACGGCGACCCCTCAGGGCGCTCCGCCGACGCGTGGTTCTCCCTGGCCAACGGTGCCCGCACCGCGGGCCTGGCCGCGGGCGGCCTGCTCACCGGCGTCGTCGTCGGCGACGGGCGCGCCGGCACGTACCGTGCGGTGGCGCTGGCCGCCGGGGCGGGGTTCGCCCTGGCCGCCGCCCTCATCGCCGTGTTCGTGCGCGCGCCCGGCACCCGCGCGGGCCGGCGGGCGGCGCTCGCGGGCGGGTACCGCGACCTCGTGCGCGACCGGCCCTTCCTCGCCCTGGTGGTGCTCAACACCGTCTTCGCGCTGGCCAGCCTGCTGCTCGGGCTGGCCCTGCCGACGGTGGTGCAGCGGCACCTGCTGGGACCGGCGTGGCTGACCGCGGCCGTCCTGGCCGGCAACGCGGCGCTGGTGGCCGCGCTGGCGGCACCCGTGGGTGCCCGCCTGCCGCGGCACCGGCGCACCCGCGTCGTCGCCCTCGCGGCCGCCCTGTGGACGCTCTGGGCGCTGGTCCTGGCGGTCCTCGGACCGGCCGCGACGGTCCCGCTGGCCGTGGCGCTCGCGGCGGTCACGCTGCTCGCGACGGCCGCCGAGCTGCTGCACGCCCCCGCCTCCACGGCGCTGGCCTCGGCCACCGCGCCGCCGGCCGCGCGGGGGCGCTACCTGGCGAGCTTCCAGTACTCCTTCGCCGTCGCCTCGCTCGTGGCGCCGGCGTTCTTCACGACGCTGTTCGCCGTGGACGCCGCCGCTCCCTGGCTGGCGCTGGCCGTCCTCACCGCGCTGGCCGGCGCGGGGACGCTGCGCCTGGAGCGGACGCTGCCGTCCTCCGCCGTCGACCCCCGCGCGGGTCCGGGGACCGGCGGGTGAGGTGTCAGCGGCGCTCCAGGGTGCCGCGCAGGAACGCGGCCTGCCCTGCGTGCTCCAGGTCGTCGTCCAGCACGCTGACCAGCCGCACGCCCAGCGTCACGGGCGGGTCCCAGCGCTCGTCGACGACGCGGTCCAGGTCGTCCGCGGACAGCGTGCGCAGGTAGCCGGCGGTGCGCTCGTGCACGGCGTCGTGGTACCCGCCGAGCAGCTCCGCGCTCGCCCGCACCCGCCCGACCTGCTCGGGTCCCATGCCGTAGCCGGTCTCGGCGTCGTCGAACGGCAGGGCGAACCGGCGGGCCCAGCCCCCGGCCGTCCACACGTCCTCGGCGCCGATGACCTCCGACAGGTGGTCGTCCTGGACGCGGGTCAGGTGCCACACCAGCCAGGCGACGGTGTTCCCCCCCGGGTCCAGCCGGGCCGCCAGCAGGTCCTCGTCCGCGCCGTCCACGGCGGCGTGCACGAGGGGCGGGATGCGCCCGTAGGCCTCCAGCAGCAGGTCGCGCGTGTCCACGCCCCCTGCCTACGCCGTCGGGCCGCCGTCCGCACCCGGGGAGGGCGGGGCGAACACGCAGAACTCGTTGCCCTCGGGGTCGGCGAGCACCGTCCAGGCGACCTGCTCGTCGGGGCGGCGCAGCAGCGCGGCCCCCAGGGCGAGCAGCGCGTCCACGTCGCCGACCAGGTCGACGTGCATCCGGTTCTTCACCGCCTTGGGCTCCGGCACGGGCGCGACCCACAGGTCGGGTGCCCTCCCGGCGGGGTCCCGCAGCAGCACGGGGTCCCCGGGCGGGCGCGGCTCGCCGCCGGGCAGCGGGACGCGGCGCCACCCGGCCGCCGCGCACCAGAAGTCGGCGAGCGCCTGGTGGTCGCGCGCGTCGAGGCACAGGTCCTTGAACCGGGCGGGAGCGGTCGCGGCAGCGGTCACCGGGGCATGGTGCCCCGGTGAGCCGCCGCCCGTCAGGCGCCGCCGGGCTCGAGCGTCACCGTCAGCGGGGTGAACGCCTCGCCGGTCACGTCCACGCCCTCGGCGCGCAGGGCGTCCAGCGCCTCGCGCACGTACTCGTCCGTCCACGCCTCCTCGTCCGGCTCGGCGCTGATGACGGTCTGGCCCTCGGCGTTGCGGGTCTCCAGCGCGATGCGCACCGTGCGCTCCCACGCCTCCGGGTCGACGAGCCCGGCGCCGTCCGGGGCCGGCCAGACGAGCTTGTTGACCTCGTTCACCTGCCACAGCTGGTGGCTGGCGCCCAGGGTGGAACCCCGCGCCACGACGACGTCGCGGGCGGCCTCCGGCTCGTCGCGGGCGAACGCCCACCCCTTGAGGCTGGCCTTGAGGAAGGCGACGGTCTGCTCCTGGTAGGCGCGCTCGCCCAGCCGGTCGGAGCTGGCCCACACCGCGTCCTGCAGCATCGCGGTGCCGACCTCGTTCCAGTCCAGGACGGTGAAGTCCTCGGGCCGGTACAGCTCGCCCGTCGCCGGGTCCTCGGCCTCCAGCAGCTGCGCGTACTCGTTGTAGGTCATGGCCTGCGCGGCGTCGATGTCGCCCTGCAGGAGGCCGAGCATGTCGAACTGCTGCTGGACGAGGGTGACGTCGCCGCTGGGGTCCAGGCCGGCGGCCGTCATGGCGGCGAACAGCTCGTACTCGTTGCCGAAGCCCCAGTTGCCGACGGTGCGCCCGCGCAGCGCGGCCACGTCGCCGATCCCGGCGTCGGCGAAGGAGACCTGCAGGGTGCCGGAGCGCTGGAACACCTGCGCCACGTTGGTGATCATCGCGCCCTGCTCGCGGGAGGCCAGCGCCTTGGGCACCCACGCGATCGCGTAGTCGGCCTGGCCCTGCGCCAGGACCGTCTGCGGGACGATGTCCGCGCCGCCCTCGAGGATCTGCACGTCCAGGCCCTCGTCGGCGTAGTAGCCCTGGTCGAGGGCGGCGAAGTAGCCGGCGAACTGCCCCTGGGTGACCCACTGCAGCTGCAGCCGCACCGGGGTGAGGCCGTCGGTGCCGGGCGCGGCGGCGGCGGGCTGCTCCTGGTCGGCGCTGCCGCAGGCGGCGGCGCCGAGGGCGAGGGCGCCCCCGGCGGCGCCCAGCAGGGCGGTGCGGCGGGCGATCGTCGGGGTGCGGGTCACCGGGTCCTCCTGGAGGGGGTCGTGGGGGACAGCAGCCGCTCGGCGAGCAGGGCCGCGAGGTAGGAGGCGAGGCCGAGCAGGACGGCCCCGAGGACGTAGGCCCACGCCCGCGGGTAGGCGGTGGCGCTGGCGGCGGAGGTGATGCGCGAGCCGAGCCCGTCCTGGCGGCCGCCGAAGTACTCGGCGACCACCGCGGCGATGACGGCCAGCGAGGAGGCCAGGCGCAGGCCGGTGAACACGAACGGCACCGCCCCCGGCAGGCGCACGTGGCGGGTCACGGCCCACCCGCCCACCGCCAGGGAGCGCATCAGCTCCGCGTGCACGGGCGAGACGCGGCGCAGCCCGCGCGCGGTGTTGACGAACAGCGGGAAGAACACCGCCACGGCCACGACGAGGCGGCGCGGCACCGGGCTGGTGGAGCCGAACAGCGCGTTGAACACCGGCGCCAGGGCGACGATCGGCATGGCGTTCGCGGCCGCCGACAGCGGCGTGAGCACCTCGTCCAGCAGGCGCAGCCGCGCGGCCAGGACCGCGGCCACGATCCCGGCGACGGAGCCGGCCAGCAGGCCGATCGCCGCCGTCAGGCCCGTCGCGGCGGCCGCCCGCGCGACGTCCGGGGCGACCGTCCCGAACGCCGCGGCGATCGCCAGCGGGGAGGGCAGCACGAACGTGGCGACCCGGCCGGCGACCACGACGACCTGCCAGGCGACGAGGAGCGCCACGCCGACGACGACGGGGGGCAGCAGCAGCTGCGCGCGGGTGCTCACCGCTCCGCGCTCCGGGCCGCGGGCGCGGCGGTCGTCGCGGAGGCCGAGGGGGAGCCGGAGCGCCCGCGCAGGGCCTCGCGCACCTCGGTGATCGCCGCGAAGTAGGCGGGGTGCTCGCGGGCGTCCTCGTCGCGCGAGGGCAGGTCCACGTCCACGACGCGCACGACGCGGCCCGGGCGGGCGGACATGACGACGACCTGCGTGGACAGGAACACCGCCTCGGCGATGGAGTGGGTGACGAACACGACCGTCGTGCCGGTGCGCTCGCGCAGCCGCAGCAGCTCGGTCTGCAGGTGCTCGCGCGTCATCTCGTCCAGCGCGCCGAACGGTTCGTCCATCAGCAGCAGGGGCGGTTCCTCCGCCAGCGCGCGGGCGATCGCCACCCGCATCCGCATGCCGCCCGACAGCTCCGCCGGCCGCGAGCGCGCGACGTCGCCCAGGCCGACCAGCTCCAGCAGCTCCCGGGCGCGCGCGGCGCGCTCGCGCCGGCCGACGCCGTGCAGCTCCAGCGGCAGTTCCACGTTGCGCTGCACGCTGCGCCAGTCCAGCAGCCCGGCGGACTGGAAGGCGATGCCGTAGCGGTGGGCCAGGCGCGCCTCGTGCGCGCTGAGGCCGCCGACGGTGACGTGGCCGGCGGTCGGCTGCACCAGGTCGCCGATGCAGCGCAGCAGGGTGGACTTGCCGCAGCCGGAGGGGCCGATGAGGGAGACGAACGCCCCGGGGGCGATGTCCAGGTCGATCCCGCTCAGGGCCTGGACGGGACCGCGGTCGGTCTCGAAGCGCACGTCGAGGCCGGTGGTGCGGACGGCGGCGGTCATCGCGGGGCCTCCAGCGGGCGGTGGCGCCGCAGCAGGGCGACGTCGAGGACGGAGACGAGGGCGGCGGCGGCCAGGCCGAGCAGGGCCGCGCCGAGGACGGCGGCGTACAGCCGGCCGGGGGAGGAGGTCGCCTGCTGGGCGTACTCCAGGACGAGGCGGCCCACGCCGCCGCGGGTGCCGGTGGAGATCTCCGCGACGATCGAGCCGACGACGGCCTGCGCGGCGGCCAGGCGCAGCGCCGGGACGAGGAACGGCAGACCGGCCGGGACCCGCAGCCGCAGCAGCGTCTGGCGGGGGGTGGCCGCGCACGCCGTGAACAGCTCGGTCGCGGCCGGCGACGGGGACTGCAGGCCGCGCAGCGCGCCGAGGGCGACGGGGCAGAACGCCAGGTAGGCGGAGATGACGACGACCGACGTCCACGGCTGCCAGGTCAGCGTCGGCGTCAGCTGCAGGCGCCCGCCCCAGGCGGCGACCAGCGGTGCGACGGCGATGACGGGGACGGTCTGGCTGAGCACCACCCACGGCAGCAGCCCGCGCTCGGCGAGGCGGAACCGCTGCATGGGCAGCGCCAGGGCGATCCCGACGAGCGCGCCGAGCAGCCAGCCGCCGGCCGCGGTGCGGAACGTGCCCCAGCAGGCGGCCAGGACGGCCTGCCCCACGGTGCGCGAGCCCGGGACCGCGACCTCCGGTTCGCCGAGCGTGCGCAGCACCTCCAGGACGCCCGGCATGGAGCGCGGGTCGGCGCGGGGCAGGACCCGCTGGCCGCCGACCTCGACGCCGGTGACCGGCCCCAGCGCCCGGTAGAGCTCCCAGAGCACGAGGAGGACGGCCACCCCCAGCAGCGCGGTCGCGGTGCGCCGCACCGCGGCGGGCACGCGCGCCGGGCGGGGCAGCTCGCGCACCTGGTGCGTGCGCGCGGCCTCGGTGGCGAGCAGCTCGCTCACGCGCCGCCCCTCACGAGACGGCCGTCACGACGGGCGCCAGGGCGGGGACCACGACGTCGCCGTAGGCGCGCAGCGTCTGCTCCTTGGCGTCGTGCTGCAGGTACAGGGCGAACTGGTCGACGCCCAGGGCCGCGAGGTCGCGCAGCCGGGCGACGTGGTCGGCGGCGTCGCCCAGCAGGCAGAACCGGTCGACGACCTCGTCGGGCACGAACCGCGCGTGGGTGTTCCCGGCGCGCCCGTGCTGGTTGTAGTCGTAGCCCTCGCGCCCGCGCACGTAGTCGGTGAGGGCGGCCGGCACGGGGTTGTCCCCGGAGCCGCCCTCGCCGTAGCGGGCGACGAGGTCGGCGACGTGGTTGCCGACCATCCCGCCGAACCAGCGGCACTGCTCGCGCTGGTGCTCGATCGTGGCGCCGGAGGCGTCGCCGACGTAGGCCGGGGCGGCCACGCACACCTTCACCGCCATCGGGTCGCGGCCGGCGCGCTCGGCGGCCTCGCGGACCGCCTTGATGGTCCAGGCGGCGATGTCGGGGTCGGCCAGCTGCAGGATGAAACCGTCGGCGACCTCCCCGGTCAGCTGCAGGGCCTTCGGCCCGTAGGCGGCCACCCACACCTCGGTCTGGTGGGCCGGGCCGTGGTCGACGGCCCACGGCAGCCGGACGGTCTGCCCGCGGTGCTCGACGGGCCGGCCGTTGGCCAGTTCCCGGATGACGTGCACGCTCTCGCGCAGCGCCGCCAGGGTGGTCGGCTTCCCCGACAGGGTGCGCACCGCGGAGTCGCCGCGGCCGATGCCGCAGATCGTGCGGGGGCCGTACATCTCGTTGAGGGTCGCGTACGTCGAGGCGGTCACCGACCACTCGCGGGTCGCGGGGTTGGTGACCATCGGGCCGACGACGACCTTGCGGGTGGCCTGCAGCACGGCCGAGTGGACGACGTACGGCTCCTCCCACAGCACGTGGGAGTCGAACGTCCAGACGTGGCTGAACCCGTACGCCTCCGCGCGCCGCGCGAGGTCGACGACCCGGGCGGCGGGCGGGGTGGTCTGCAGCACGACACCGAAGTCCACGGTGGTCCTCCTCCTCGGGAGCGCTCAGCGCAGGTACTGGGACAGGCCGCGGCGGACGAACCGCCCGTGGCCGGGGCTGCCGGTGTACTGGCCGGCGTCGACGACGACGCGCCCGCGGGACATCACCGTGCGCACCGCGCCGGTCAGCTCGAAACCCTCGAACGCCGAGTAGTCGATGTTCATGTGGTGGGTGGCCGCGCTGATGCGGGTGGTGCCGCGCGGGTCGTAGAGCACGACGTCGGCGTCGGAACCCGGCGCGATCGTGCCCTTGCGCGGGTACATGCCGAACATCCGGGCGGGGGTGGTCGAGCACGTCTCCACCCACCGCTGCAGCGACAGCTTCCCGTCGGCGACGCCCTGGTGGACGAGGTCGAGCCGGTGCTCGACGCCGCCCATCCCGTTGGGGATCCTCGAGAAGTCCCCGCGCCCCAGCTCCTTCTGGTCCTCGAAGCAGAACGGGCAGTGGTCGGTGGAGACGACCGCGAGGTCGTCGGTGCGCAGGCCCCGCCACAGGTCCGCGGCGTGCGACTCGCGCCCGCTGCGCAGCGGCGTGGAGCACGCGTACTTGGCGCCCTCGAAGCTGCCCGGCCCGCCGGCGCCGAGGTGCTCCTCCAGCGTCAGGTACAGGTACTGCGGGCAGGTCTCGGCGAACACGTTCGCGCCCGTGGCGCGGGCCTCGGCGATGCGGGCCAGCGCGCGCGAGGCGGACACGTGCACGACGTACAGGGGGGTGCCGCCGGCGACCTCGGCCAGCAGGACGGCCCGGTTGACCGCCTCGGCCTCCATGGCCTCCGGGCGGGTCAGCCCGTGGAACACCGGGTCGACGTCCCCGCGCGCCAGCGCCTGCTGGACGAGGACGTCGATGGCGGTGCCGTTCTCCGCGTGCATCATGATCATCGCGCCGTTCTCGCGGGCGCGCTGCATGGCTCGCAGGATCTGCCCGTCGTCGGAGTAGAACACCCCCGGGTAGGCCATGAACAGCTTGAAGCTCGTGACGCCCTCGTGGGCGACGAGGGAGTCCATCGCCTTCAGGGAGTCCTCGTCCACGCCGCCGAGCACCATGTGGAAGCCGTAGTCGACGGCGCAGTTCCCCTCGGCCTTGGCGTGCCAGCGCGCCAGCGACTCCTCGACGACCTCGCCGGTGCGCTGCACGGCGAAGTCGACGATCGTCGTGGTGCCGCCCCACGCGGCCGCCCGGGTCCCCGTCTCGAACGTGTCGGAGGACTCGGTGCCGCCGAACGGCATCTCCATGTGCGTGTGCACGTCCACGCCGCCGGGCAGGACGTACAGCCCCGTGGCGTCGATCCGGCGGTCGACGGCGAAGGCGTCGCCACCGCCGGGGGTCAGCAGCGCGGCCACCTGCTCGCCGTCGACGAGGACGTCGGTGGGGATCGCCCCGGTGGCCGAGACCAGGGTGCCCCCGGCGATCAGGGTGCGGCTCACGGGCGCACCAGGTCGCCGTAGCTGTCGGGGCGGCGGTCGCGGTAGAACTGCCAGTCGCTGCGGACCTCGCGGATCAGGCCGAGGTCGATGTCGCGCAGCAGCAGTTCGTCGTCGGTGGAACTGCCGCGCTCGCCGACGACGTTGCCGCGCGGGTCCACGACGTAGGAGGTGCCGTAGAACGGGACCGCGTCCTCGCCGAACTCCTGCACCTCGCGCCCGACGCGGTTCGGGACGGCGACGAAGTACCCGTTGGCGGCGGCCGCGGTGGGCTGCTCCAGCTCCCACAGGCGGTTCGACAGGCCCGGCTTGGAGGCGTTGGGGTTGAACACGATCTCGGCGCCGGCCAGGCCGAGGGCGCGCCAGCCCTCGGGGAAGTGCCGGTCGTAGCAGATGTAGACGCCGACCCTGCCGACCGCCGTGTCGAACACCGGGTAGCCCAGGTTCCCGGGGCGGAAGTAGAACTTCTCCCAGAACCGGTCCAGGTGCGGGATGTGGTGCTTGCGGTACTTGCCCAGGTAGCGGCCGTCGGCGTCCACGACGGCGGCGGTGTTGTAGAGGACGCCGGGCTGCTCCTCCTCGTACACCGGCAGGACCATCACCGTGCCGGTCTGCGCGGCGATCTCCTGGAACCGGGCGACGGTGGGACCGGGGACGGACTCGGCGTACTCGTAGTAGGCGGCGTCCTGCACCTGGCCGAAGTAGGGGCCGTAGAACAGCTCCTGGAAGCACACGATCCCGGCGCCGGCGTCGGCGGCCTGGCGCGCGTACTCCTCGTGCGCCCTGAGCATGCTCTCCTTGTCGCCGGTCCAGGCGGCCTGCACCAGCGCGACGCGCAGCATCGACACGGGAACCTCGTCTCGGGGGTCCGGGGGGTGGTGAGCCACGAGGATCGCCGTCGCCGCCGGGGGCGGGCAATGCCGTCGCCGCGCGGTTCCCGCCGCGTACGGTGTGCAGGTGCACAACCCGGGAAACGTGGCCGAAACCGCGGCCGTCCGGTCGGTCCTGCTGGAGCTGCTCGGGGAGGTCGACGAGCTCGCCGAGCGGTTCGTCGCCGCGCTGGTGCAGGTGGTCCCGTACTCCGACGGCGCCGTCGAGCGCGCCCGGCTGGTCGCCGACGCCGTCGCCACCTACGAGCGGGTGCTGCGCCGGCTCGTGCAGCTGCCCGTGCCCGAGCGCCTCGTCGAGCTGTCCCGCGACGTCGGCCGGCACCGCGCGGGCATCGACGTCCCCCTGGCGGCCGTGGTCACCGGCACCCGCCTGCACTTCCGGGTGGTGTGGGAGGAGCTGGCGGACCGGCTGCCCGCGGACGCCCTCGTGACGGCCGTGCAGCTGCCGGTGGAGCTGTGGCAGGCGGTCGAGGAGCACTCGGCCGACGTGCAGACCGGGTACCACGAGGCGGCCACGGCGCTGGCGTACGAGCGCGACCGGGACCGCCGGCGCATCGTCGAGGCCCTGCTGGACTCCGACGGGGAGGACGACGAGCTCGTCGGCCGGGCCGCCACCGTGCTGGGGGCCGCCCGCACCGACGACGTCTTCGTCGCCGTCCTGCCCGCGCGCGCCGCGGACGGGGCCGCGCTCGTGCGCCGCGCCCGCGCCGAGGGGCTGCACGTGCACGAGTGGCGCGGCGCCCTCGTCGTCCTGGGCAGCCGGCGGCGGGGGGCGTGGCCGCAGCAGGGCCCGGGTCGCCCCGTGGTCCCGGCGGCGCTGCGCGAGGTGGCGTGCGGGGTGGGGCCCCTGGCGGCCGGGGTGGCGCGCGTCCCGCGCGCCGTGCGGGTGGCCGAGCGGGTGGCGGCCAGCCTGGGCCCCGGGCCGGCGGGCCCCCGCCGCCCGGCGGAGGCGGCGCTCGACGTGGCCGCGCACCAGCTGGGCGCCGTGCGCGAGGACGTGGCCCGCGACGTCCTGGCCGACCTGCTGCTGCTGGCCCCGCCCGAGCGCGCGCGGCTGCTGGAGGCCGTGGACGCCTACGCCGCGACCGGGTCGGTGGCCGCGGCGGCCGGGCACCTGTACTGCCACCGCAACACCGTCCTGAACCGGTTGCGGCGCACCGCGGAGTGCACGGGCCTGGACGTCACCGTCCCCGAGCAGGCCGCCGTCCTGCTGCTGGCGCTGCGGGCGTGGCGCCAGCACGAGGCGGCCGACGCCGCCCGCTGACCGGGCCCGCGCGCGGGGCGCTCAGCGCCCGCGCACGGCCTCGAGGGCCCGGACGAACTCGTCCACCGCGCCCGGCTCGGCGCGGGTGGTGAACCGCAGCGGCCGGCCGTCCACGACGACCTCCAGGCGCTGGGCGCCGCGCGGGAACCGCACCGGCCGCGCGCGCACGTCGCCGACCGAGGAGACCGGCACCGACGCGACGGAGGGGCCTCCCAGCAGCTGCGGCTGCGCCAGCCACAGCCGCTCGGTGCTGACCGCCAGCGCGCCCGCCCCGCCCAGCGCGGCGGCGGTCCCGGCCACCGTCAGCACCGCCAGCGCCGTCTCGCCCTCCTGCGCCATGCGGCCCAGCAGCGGCGCGTGCGCCGCGTCCCCGCCGGACGGGCTCGCGGCGCTCACGGCTGGCGCCGCTCGACGCGCCAGGCGCCGGGGTCGTCCAGCCGCGCGGGCTCGCCGTCGCGGCTGAGGTGGACGAGGCGGTCGTGCAGCCGGGAGGTGCGCCCCTGCCAGAACTCCACCTCGCGGGCGGCGACGAGGTAGCCGCCCCAGTGCGGCGGGGCGGGCACGTCGTCCGCCGAACCGGTGTCCGGCCAGCGCCGGCGCAGCTCGGCCTCGCGCTCGTGCAGCTCGCGCGCGGAGGCGATCGGCCGCGACTGCTCGCTGGCCCACGCCCCGATCCGCGATCCGTAGGGGCGGGAGGCGAAGTACGCCTCCGTCTCCGGGCGCGGCAGCACCGACGCGACGCCGCGCACGGCGACCTGCCGGTGCGGTCCGTGCCAGCAGAACAGCAGCGCCACCCGCGGGTCGGCGGCGATCGCGGACGCCTTGCGCGAGCGCTGGTTGGTGTAGAAGACGAAACCCCGGCCGTCGACGCCCTTGAGCAGCACGGTGCGCGAGGACACCCCGTCCGGCCCGGCGGTGGACACCGTCATGGCGTTCACCTCGCCGACCGCCGCGCCCGGCTCCGCCGCCTGCGAGTACCAGCGGGAGAACTGCTCCAGCGGGGTGGGCGCGAGGTCGGCGACGTCGAAGTCGCGTCCGCCGTAGTCGACGCGGCGCTGCGCTGGGTCCTCCACGGCGCCAGGGTAGGGCGCGGCTCCCGCTGCCGCCCGGAGGTCGGGGCGGGGCGGGTGGCGCCCGGGCACGGGGCTGCGGGGCGCCGGCTCAGGTGAGCACGAGGTGCTGGTGGCCGTCGAGGAGCTCCCGGGCGGCGTCGAGGTGGCCGGCGTGGCAGGCCGTCTCGGTCAGGACGTGCAGGACGGTCGCGCGCAGGCCCCGCCGGGGCAGGCCGGGGAAGACGTCGGCCGGCCACCGGGCGGGCGGGGCGTCCAGGGGCGTGGCGGCCACGACGGCGTCCGAGCGCGCGGCCTCGGCGCGGTAGGCGTCCAGGACCGCCGCGGCGGGCGTGCCGGTGGGGACCCGCCACGCCCCGTCGCCCTCGGCGAGGTCGACGTCCTCGCCGGCCACCACGGCGCGGAACCAGAAGCGCTCCACGTCCAGCGCCAGGTGCTGCACGAGGCCGAGGCACGTCCAGCCCGAGGGCAGGACCGGGCGGCGCAGCGCCTGCTCGGGCAGCCCGTCGAGCGCGGCCAGCACGTGGGCGCGCTGGGCGCGCAGCGCGTCCAGCAGCGCGCACCGCTCGGCCGCCCACGGGTCCGGACCCTCGCCTGCCGGTGGTCGGGTGGTCGTCACGGCCGGTGGACCCGGGCGGGGGGCCGGACTCATCGGCCGGGGACCGGCCGGGACGAGCGGCGCCGAGGTGCCGCCCGGCCCCGCCGGTCGTAGCGTCGCCCGCGGTGGAGCAGTCCGCCGCGAGGACGACCGACGGCGGACGGAGTCGACGTGGACGTGGGTGCGGCGGCCGGTGCGGCGGCCAGGACGGCGGTGCGCGGGGTGCGCGCGGCCGCGGGCAAGGTGCTCCCCGGCACCGCGGGTGCGGTGCTGGGCGAGGGTGGCGGGGACGCCGCGAGCAGCGGGCAGCAGGTGATGACGATCGGCCGGCCGGCCGGCGACGTGCTCGCCGCCTGCCGCGACCCGCACGTGCTCTCGCGGCTGCTGGGCGAGCTGGGCGAGGTCCGCCAGGACGCCGCCGACGGCGCGCTGGCCTGGACGCTGGGCGGGCGCGAGGTCGCCACCCGCGCCGAGGAGGAGCCGGACGCGCTGCGGCACACCACGACCCGCGAGGCCGAGGGCCTGCCCGCGGGCACCGTCCTGCTGGAGGTCGGCACCGCGCCCGCCCCGGCCGACCTGGGCACCGAGGTGCGCCTGCGCGTGCAGGCCCCCGTCGGTGACCTGGCCGCCGGCGCGGCCGCGTTCACGCTGCTGTACCGGCTGCGCGCTCTCCTCGTCACCGGGGAGATCCCCACCATCGACCCCCAGCCGGCGCACCGCGCCGCGTCGCGCTGACCGCGCGGGAACGGAGACCGGCGTGCGAGCCCTGTGCTGGAACGGCGTGAACGACCTGTCCGTCGAGACGGTCGACGACCCCCACGTCCTCAACCCGCACGACGTCGTGCTGCGGGTGCGCGCGACCACGACGTGCGGCTCGGACCTGCACTTCGTCGACGGCTACCTGCCGGGCATGCGCTCCGGCGACGTCATCGGCCACGAGTTCATGGGCGAGGTCGTCGAGGTCGGCCCCGAGGTGCGGCGCACCCGCGTGGGCGAGCGCGTCGTCGTCCCCTCGTTCATCGGCTGCGGGGAGTGCTTCTACTGCCGCCACGACATGTGGTCGCTGTGCGACACGACGAACCCCAACGCGGCCGCGCAGCAGCCGCTGCTCGGGTACCCCAGCGGCGGCATCTACGGCTACACCCACCCCTTCGGCGGGTACGCCGGCTCGCACGCCGAGTACGTGCGCGTCCCCTTCGGCGACGTGAACTGCTTCGCGGTGCCCGAGGGCGTCGGCGACGTGGCCGCGCTGTTCTGCTCCGACGCCGTGCCCACCGGGTACATGGGCGCGGACTTCTGCGACATCTCGCCCGGCGACACGGTGGCCGTCTTCGGCGCGGGCGGGGTCGGGCTGATGGCCGCCGCCAGCGCGCGCCTCATGGGAGCCGGGCGCGTCATCGTCGTGGACCGGCTGCCCGAGCGGCTGGAGGCGGCCCGCACGCACGTGGGCGCGGAGACGATCGACTACACGGCCGTCGACAGCGTGCAGGAGGTGCTGCGCGACACCACGGGCGGGCGCGGTCCCGACGCGGTCGTCGAGGCCGTCGGCATGGAGGGGCACGGCACGGGCGTGCAGCAGGTCGTCGACCGCGCCAAGCAGGCGCTGCGGCTGGAGACCGACCGCGCCACCCCGCTGCGCGAGGCCGTCATGGCCTGCCGCAAGGGCGGTGTCGTCGCCGTCCTCGGCGTGTACGGGCTCACCGACTCCTTCCCGATGGGCCTGGTGCTCAACAAGGGGCTGACGATCCGCTCCGCGCAGCAGCACGGGCAGCGGTACGTGCCGCGGCTGCTGGAGCACGTGGCCGCCGGGGAGCTGGACACGACGTTCCTGGCCACGCACGAGATGCCCCTGGAGGACGCCGTGGAGGGGTACCGGATCTTCAAGGAGAAGGAGGACGGGTGCCTGCGGGCGGTGTTCCGCCCGTGAGCCCGCTCCCCGCCGCGGTCCCCGCCTTGCGGAGGGTGCGTCGCGGTGGTCCGGTGGGGACCGGCAAGACCGTCGATCGAGGAGGAACCGCGTGACCACGCAGCCAGGCCAGGAGCCCGGGACCGAGCGCGCCGCCGAGGCGCCCACGGAACCCGGCTACGGCAACGACACCGGGTTCGCCGAGGAGGCCGAGGCGGCGGACGACACCACGCCCGATACCACCTCCGACGACCCGGACAGCACCGACGCCTCCGACGTCGACATCACCGGCGAGGGTGACGGCGACACCGGCGGCGACGGGCAGTAGGCGGCCCGGGCGCCCGCCGGCCGCGTCAGGCGCGGTCGGCGAGCGCCCGCTGGGTCAGCGGGTCCCGCAGCCCGCCGTAGAACCTCTCCAGCACCTCGGCGAACACCGGCTCGTCCGGGTCGGCCGCCGCGAACAGCGTCATCGACGAGCGCAGCTTGAGCGCGTCCGTCGGCCCCAGCAGCGCCTCCGGGTCGTCGGTGGCCGCGCTCGCCGCCAGGCGGGCGCACTCGCGCAGCCGCGGCCCCAGGACGGGGTGCGCCAGGTAGGCGCGGGCCTCGTCCAGGTCGGCGATCGAGAACTCCACCGCGGTGGCCGAGCGGCCCAGCCCGGTCACCTGCGGGAACACGAACCACATCCAGTGGCTGCGCTTGCGCCCGGCGCGCAGCTCGGCGACGGCGGCCTCGTGGCCGCCGGCGTCCTGGGCGTCGACGAAGCGCTGCAGGTCGTACGGGTCCTCCACACGAGCAGGGTAGTCACGCCTAACCTGCACCCGTGAGCAGCGCGCTGGACCAGGTGGCGGTCGAGGGCCGGGAGGACGGGCGGCCGGGAGCCCCGGGCGGCGCCGTCCCCGGTGGGTCCGCAGGTCCCGCCGACGCCGCCGCCCGCGCCGCCACCCGCTCGCGCCGGGCGCTGCGGCTGCTCGGCGACCTGGCCCTCGTGCTCGCGGTCCTGCTGGCCGGTGTCGTCCTCCTCGGCGTCGAGCTGGACCCCGAGCTGGGCCCGCGCACCCGCGGCGACGCGGTGCTCGTCCTCGACCTGCTGCTCGGGGCGCCCGCGACCCTGGCCCTGCTGGCCCGCCGCCGCTGGCCCGTGGCGGTCGCCGCGGGGCTCACGGCTCTGTCGGTCCTGTCCACCGTCGCGGGCGCGGCGGCCGTCGTGGCGCTGTTCTCGGTGGCGGTGCGCCGCCGCTGGCCCGTCGTGGCGGCGGTCGCCGCGGGCACCGTGGCCGCGGCCGTCGCGCAGGCGCTGCTGTGGCCGGACCCGGTGGTCCCGCTGTGGGTGGTGGCGGTCCTGACACCGCTGCTCGTGCTGCCCGTCGTGGCCTGGGGCATGTACGCGCGCACCCGCCACCAGCTCGTCGCCTCGCTGCGCGAGCAGGCCGCCCGCGACCGGCGCGAGCACGCGCTGCGGGTCGAGCGGGCCCGCGACGCCGAGCGCGCGCGCATCGCCCGCGAGATGCACGACGTCCTGGCGCACCGGCTGTCCCTGGTCAGCATGCACGCCGGGGCCCTGGAGGTCGCCGCCGGCGAGGGGCGCGAGGACCTGGCCCGCGCGGCGGGCGTCGTGCGCGCGGGCGCCCACGAGGCGCTGGAGGACCTGCGCGGCGTGCTGGGCGTGCTGCGCGCCGGTGACGTGGCCCCCGCCGGGCGCGCGCAGCCGGTGCTGGCGGACCTGCCGGCGCTCGTCGCCGAGGCGCGCGCCGCCGGCACCCGGGTCGAGCTGCGCACCGACCTGCCCGACGGCGCCGTCCCGCCCGCCCTGCAGGGGCGCACGGCCTACCGGGCCGTGCAGGAGGGGCTGACGAACGCCCGCAAGCACGCCCCCGGCCACCGCGTCGTCGTCACCGTCGCGGGCGCGCCCGGCGGGGAGCTGGTGGTGGAGGTCGTCGACGCGCCGGACGGCGCGCTGCTCACGGGCGCGGCGAGCGCCCCGCCCGGCTCCGGGCTGGGGCTGGTCGGGCTGGCCGAGCGCCTCGACCTGGCCGGCGGCCGGCTCGAGCACGGCCCGCACGCGGGTGGGCACCGCCTGACCGCGCGCATGCCCTGGCCCGCGCCGGCCTGAGCCGGCCGCTCAGCCGCCCGCCGCGAGCGGCTCCACCACCGAGCCCTCGGCCGGGACGCCCCGCTCCCGCACCCGCGTCGTCCCGCGCCGCCGCTCGCGGTAGCCGGTGAACACCACCGGCAGGGCGCGCGCCGTCCACGGGTCCGGGCCGTCGGCCACCTGCAGGTGCACGTGCGGCTGGGTCGAGTTGCCCGAGTTGCCGCACTCGCCCAGCCGCTGCCCCGCGCGCACCTCCTGGCCGGGGACCACCCGCACCGACCCGCGGCGCAGGTGGACGAGGACGACGTGTGCCCGCCCGTCCGGCAGGCGCAGCACGACGTGGTTGCCCGCCACCGCGGCGGTCCCGGCGCGCACCCGGCCCGCCTGGGTCGCCGCGTACGCCAGCAGCGCGGGCGGCGAGCGCCGCGCCCCGTGGTCCTCCTCGCCGTCGTGGACCGCGACGACGACGCCCGCCGCGGGGGCGAGGACGGGCCGGCCGAAGGCGGCGAAGCGCTGCGGCGGCTCGGTGGCCAGCGCGGTGCGCCAGTCGCGGTGCGCGGCGTCGCGGCCGCGGGCGTCCACGCCCACGAAGTCGACCGCGTAGCGGGTGCCGAACAGGTCCGTGCCGTGGCTGGGCACGCGCCGGGCCGGGCTGTTGCGCACCCGCCACGGGCCGGTGAACGGCAGCGCCAGCGCCACCTCGTCCTCCGGCGGCCACGCAGGAGCGTCCCGGCCCGCCACGCGCGCCAGCGTAGGCCCGTGCGGCCGCCGGCGGCGGCTGCGGCGGCCCGGGGCGGCCGGTGCGGCCGGTGCGGCAGGATCGCCCGCGTGAGCGCCGACACCACGATCCCCGCCGACCTGCTGCCCGCCGACGGCCGGTTCGGCTCCGGGCCCAGCAAGGTGCGCCCCGAGCAGGTCGACGCCCTGGCGCGCGCGGGCCGCGCGGTGCTGGGGACCTCGCACCGGCAGGCGCCCGTGAAGTCGCTCGTGCGGCGGGTGCGGGAGGGGCTGGCGCAGCTGTTCTCGCTGCCCGAGGGGTACGAGGTGGTCCTCGGCAACGGCGGCAGCACCGCCTTCTGGGACGTGGCGACCCTGTGCCTGGTGCGCGAGCGGTCCCAGCACCTGGTGCTGGGGGAGTTCTCCGCCAAGTTCGCCGCGGCCGCGGCCGCGGCGCCGTTCCTGGCCGAGCCGGTCGTGGTGCGCGGCGAGCCGGGCACGCTGCCGCGCCTGGGCGCCGTCGCCGAGGGCGTGGACGCCGTCGCCTGGCCGCACAACGAGACCTCCACGGGCGTGGCCGCGCCGGTGCGCCGGCCCGACGGGCCCGGCCCCGCCGACGGCGGGCCCCTCGTGCTCGTCGACGCCACCTCCGGCGCCGGCGGTCTGCCCGTGGACGTCGCGCAGGCCGACGCCTACTACTTCGCCCCGCAGAAGGCGTTCGCCGCCGACGGCGGCCTGTGGGTGGCGCTGCTGTCGCCGGCGGCGCTGGAGCGGGTGGGGGAGCTGTCCCGCGGCGGCCGGTGGGTGCCGGCCTCGCTGGACCTGGCCACCGCGGTGGAGAACTCCCGCCGCGACCAGACGTACAACACCCCGGCCATCGCCACCCTCGTGCTCCTCGCCGAGCAGGTGGACTGGCTGCTGGGCAACGGCGGGCTGGACTGGGCCACCGCGCGCTGCGCGGAGTCGGCCGCGGCCGTCTACGCGTGGGCGGAGGCCAGCGACTACGCCAGCCCGTTCGTGGCCGAGGAGGCCGCGCGCTCGGCGGTCGTCGCCACCGTCGACCTGGACGCCTCCGTGGACGCCGGCGCCGTGCAGGAGGTGCTGCGCCGGCACGGCGTCGTCGACGTCTTCCCGTACCGCAGCCTGGGGCGCAACCAGCTGCGGTTCGGGCTGTTCCCGGCCGTCGACCCGGACGACGTGCGGGCCCTGCTGGCGTGCGTGGACCACGTCGCGGGGGCGTTGCGGAGGGGCTGAGGAAAGGCTGACCTGATTCCTGGGAAAGGGTGAGGCGCGCCTTCCCTACCTTTTCCCGGAAACGCCCCGGGAGGTGGCGGGGAATGCCCGGCGTCCATACCGTGGAACGCATGGCGACCGTGAACCTGGACCTCACCCCCATCCACCAGTGCTCCGTCAGCGGCTGCACCTTCAACGCCGACGTGAGCTGCCACGCCCCGGCCATCACGGTCGGCGACCACGGGCAGAACCACTGCGCGACCTTCCTCGGCATCCCCACCAAGCACCGCACCGCCCCCGAGGGGCACGTCGGTGCCTGCCAGCTCGCCGACTGCGTGCACAACGAGGACCTGACCTGCCACGCGCAGGCCGTCGAGGTCGGCGACGTGGGCGGCGAGACCCGCTGCCTGACCTACAGCGCGGCCTGAGCCGACCGGGCTGAGCGCCCCGGGCCCGGTGCTGGGACGATCCCCGCGTGGGACTGGGCGGCGGACGCGGCGAGCTGGACGACTACGAGTGGGTCCGGCTCTCCGACCTGCCCGCCGAGCCGGAGACGGCGCCGGACCCCGAGCCGGAACCCGAGCCGGCGCCGAGCGTCCTGGGTCCGGCCCTGCGCTCGCTGGTGCGCGAGTACCCCGTGTGGTCCGGCAGCGGGGTGACGCGGGTGCTGCTGGTCGACCTGGACAACCTGCGCGCCGAGCGCGGCCGCCTGCGCGCGCGCATGGAGCTGGTCGTCGAGCTGGCCCGCCAGGCCGACCACGTCGCCCTGGCCGGGCAGGTGGGGGCGGTGGCGCGGGCCCGCCCCTGGCTGGCGGAGTTCGCCGCCCGGGCCCTGGCCGTGGCCGACGGCGCCGACGTCGCCGACCACGCGCTGCTGGCCGCCGCGGAGGCCGTGCCCGGGCCCGTGGAGGTCCTGGTCGTCAGCAACGACGGGATCTTCGCCGACCTGGCCGACCGCGGGGAGCTGACGGTGCTGTCCCCGGGAGTGGACGCCCTCAGCGACCGCCTGCACGGGGCCGCGGACCTGCTCGTGGACCTCGCCGCCCTGGAGCGGCAGGCGCTGGCCGCCGCGCAGGACTGACGCGAGGGGCTGGCGGGAGGGTTCAGGCGCCCGCGCGCACGGCGTCCAGCTGCGGCGCCAGCCGGCGCGCCAGGACCGGCTCGACGCCCCACTGCGCGCACAGCGCGTCCAGCTCGGCCAGGTGCTCCGGTCGCGGGCCGCCCGTGCGCACCGCCCGCAGCAGCGCGTTGCGCGGGGTGTGCCGGGAGTCGACGAACTCCACCACCTCCACGCGGTAGCCGAGGACCTGCAGCACGAGCGCGCGCAGCGCGTCGGTGAGCACGTCGGCGAACCGCTCGCGCAGGATCGGGTGCCGCACGAGCGGCTCGCCCGCGTCCGCGCGCCCGGCGTCGGCGCGCGCGCCGGCGATCTGCCGCTGCACGTCGCGGTGGCAGCAGGGCGCGGCCAGGACGACGGGGGAGCCCCAGCGCACCGCGCGCGCCAGCGCGTCGTCGGTGGCGGTGTCGCAGGCGTGCAGCGCCAGGACCACGTCGGGCGCCTCGCCGTCGAAGGGGTCGGCGTCGACGATGGAGCCGACGGCGAAGGACAGCCCCGCCAGCCCCGCCTCGCCGGCCAGGCGCTCGCTGCGCTCCACGACGTCGGGGCGCACGTCCACGCCGACGGTGCGCAGTGCCGCGCCGTCCTCGCCGGCCCGCCCGGCCAGCCAGCGGTGCGCGGCGAAGGTCAGGTAGGCGTTGCCGCAGCCCAGGTCGACGGCGCGCAGCTCGCGCCCGGCGGCCGCGTCCAGCGCGCGCGGGGCCAGCGGGGCCAGCTGGCGCACGAACGCGTCGACCTGGCGCCGCTTGTCCCCGCCGGCGCCCAGCACCCGGAACAGCGGGTCGTCGGGGTCGACGAGCCGCTGCTTGGTGCGGTCGTGCGCCTGCGGGCCGGCCTGCACGGCGCGGCGGCTGGTGGCCGAGCGGTGCACCTGCGCCTCGCCGCGCTTGGTGACGCGCAGCTGCAGCACCTGTGAGGACGTCTCGACGTGGAAGTTGCCGAACGGCTGCGCCAGCAGGTCGTCCACGGCGGCCGCGGCGCGCTCGCCCAGCGGGGCGTTGACGGTGCTGACGACCGGCCCGGTGCGCGAGACCAGCTGCAGGTGCGGGCCGGCGCGCAGGGCGACGGGGCGCACCTCCACGCGCTCGGCGGCGGGCGGCTCCACCCCGCGGCGGCGCCCGGCGGCCACGGCCCGCACGAGGTCGTCGGGGGCCAGCAGCAGGGCGCGCACGTCGGCGAGGGCGGTGGCGAGGTCGGACACGGGCACCGCCCCATCCTCCCCCCGCCCGCGGGGCTCCCGGGACGCTGCTCAGCAGGCCGCTCAGGCGGCCGCGGCGTCCCGCTCGTCGCGGCCGGCGGCGGGCACGACGGTCAGGTGCGGGCGCTCGCGCAGCCGGTAGCGCACCCGCACGCGGGCGTGGCGCGCGAAGTACGCCGCGGCCAGGACGGCGACGAGCAGGGAGGGGACCGAGCCGGCCAGGATCGACCACTCGGCGCCGAAGCGGGTGCCCATCCAGCCCACGAACGGCCCGCCGACGACGGTGCCGCCCTGGAACAGCGCCATGTAGATCGCCATGACCCGCCCGCGCACGGCCGGCTCGGTGCTCATCTGCACCGTCGCGTTGGCCGAGGTCATGAGCGTCAGCGAGGCCAGGCCCATGAACGGCAGCACGAGCAGGTACAGCTCGTAGGTGGGCATGAGCGCGGCGACGGTGGCGGTGACGCCGAAGGCGGCGGCGGCGCCGAACACCAGGCGGTAGCGGGGCCGCTCGCGGCGCGCGGCCAGCAGCGCCCCGGCCAGCGAGCCGACGGCCAGCATGGTGCTGGCGAACCCGGCCGCGGCCGCGTCGCGCTCGAACTTCACCCCGGTCATGAGGACGCTGGTGAGCTGGAAGTTCAGCCCGAACGTGCCCACGACGCCGACGAGGGCGAACACCGCGACGAGGTCGGGGCGGGCCAGCACGTAGCGCACGCCCTCGCGCATGCGGCCGGCCCCGCGCCCGGGCCGCTCCTCGGCGGGCACCTCGGCCGGGCGCATGAGCGCCAGGCACAGCAGCGGCGCGGCGAAGGTGGCGGCGTTGACGAGGAACACCGGTCCGGTGCCGATCCAGGCGATGAGCAGCCCGGCCGCGGCGGGCCCGAGCAGGCGGGCGGCGTTGAAGGACGCCGAGTTCAGGCCGACGGCGTTGGACAGGTCCTCGCGCGGGACGAGCTGGCTGACGAAGGTCTGGCGCACCGGGCCGTCGATCGCGGAGGCGACGCCGAGCAGGAGGGCGAAGACGTACACGTGCCACAGCTGCGCGGCGCCGGAGACGACGAGCGCGCCGAGGGCGGCGGCCAGCAGCGCCATCGCGGTCTGCGTGAACATCAGCGTGCGGCGCTTGGGGAAGCGGTCGGCGATGGTGCCGGCCAGCGGCGCCAGCAGCAGGATCGGCCCGAACTGCAGGCCGGTGGTGATGCCGCCGGCGGTGCCCGAGCCGTCGGTCAGGACCGTGATGACGAGCCAGTCCTGGGCCACGCGCTGCATCCAGGTGCCGGTGTTGCTGACGATCGCGCCGGAGGCCCACAGGCGGTAGTCGCGGTGGCGCAGGGAGCGGAAGGTCTGGTTCACGCGGGTGCGACCACCTCGCGCAGCAGGCGCGCGGCCTCGGCCAGCACCTCCCGCTCGGCGGGGGACAGGTGCTGCAGCCGCGCGGCCAGCCAGGCCGTGCGGGCGGCGCGGGTGGCCTCGACGGTGGCGCGGCCGGCGGGGGTGGCGCTCACGAGCACCTGGCGCCGGTCGGTGGGGTGGGCGGTGCGCTCGAGCAGCCCGGCGCCCTCCAGGGCGGCCAGCGTGCGGGTCATCGACGGCGCGCGCACGTGCTCGGCCTCGGCGAGCTCACCAGGGGTGCGCGGGCCGTGCGTGTGCAGGTGGGCCAGGACGGAGAACTGCGCGTCGGACAGCTCGTCGTCGCTCTTGGTGGCGCGCAGGCGGCGGGCGGTGCGCAGCACGGCGACGCGCACGTCGGCCGCGAGCGCTCCCACGTCCGTCCCCGCGTCCGTCCCCGCGTGCGCCGCCGCGCCGCCACCGGGCGCCGGGGGGTCGCTGGTGGAGGTGGTCACCCGACCACGCTACTCCTTAGCCAGGCTAAGTGCCATCAGCAACCATCACTGGTCGGGTACCGCGGACCCTGCACGGGGCGTTACAGTCACTCACGTTGAGTAGTTCCACGGGTCGGTGGTGGACGGGGGCGAGCGGTGAGCAGGACGACGGCGGCCGCGACACGGGTGCGCGCTGCGGCGGCGCAGCTCCGCGCGGCGACCACCCCGGGCACGGGCAGCCCCGGGACCACCGGCGCGACGGCGACCGCGCACCAGCGCCTCGCGGCCTGCGCCGACCCCGCCGTGCTCGCCGAGCTCCTCGTGGTCGAGGTGGAGCGGGCCGGGTACCGCCGCGTCCTGCTCGTCGAGCCCGTCGCCCGCTCCCGCGAGCGCGAGCTGGAGGTCCTGGCCGCCCGCGGCGACCTCCTGCTCGTGCCCGGCCGCCGCTTCCCCGGCGCGGACCTGGTCCGCCAGGGACCCGCGGCCGTCCTCGACCTCCTGCCGGGCGACCCCTCGACCCCGCGCCTGGCCGTCTGGAGCCCGCCCGGCGTCCCGGACGCCGCGGACCGCGTGAGCGTCCTGGTCGCCGTCGCGGGCGCCTGCTGGCGGGCGCTGCGCTCCGCCGCCGAGGCCCGCGACCTGACCCGCGAGCTGCAGTGCACGCAGGCCCTGCTCGGCGGCTCGGTGCACCTGGCCGGGCTGGGGTCCTGGACGTGGGACCCCGCCGGCGGCGTCGTCCGGCTCGACGAGCGGATGCGCCAGATGGTCGGCCTGGCCGCCACCGGGCCCGACGTCGACCTGGACACCTGGCGCGCGTGGGTCCACCCGGAGGACCGCGCCCCCTTCACCGGTGTCGAGGACCCCGCGGGCCACCCCGCCGGCCACCTCGGGCGCTCGGCCCCCTACCCGTTCCGCGTGCGCTGCCCCGACGGCGCCGAGCGCACCTTCATCGGTGTCAGCGTCCCCCTGGGCGCCGGCGGCGCCACCGTGCGCGGTCTCGTGCTGGACGCCGACGCCTCCGACCGCACCACCGGCGAGCTGGTGCGCCTGGCCCAGTGCGACGCGCTGACCGGCCTGGCCAACCGCGCCGTCCTGGACGCCCGGCTGGCCGAGGCCCTCGAGCACGCCGGGCCCGGGCGCGCCGTCGCCCTCGTCCTGCTCGACCTGGACCGCTTCAAGCTCGTCAACGACACCCTGGGCCACCAGGTCGGCGACGCGCTGCTGCGCCAGGTCGCCGCCCGGCTGGAGGAGGCCGCCCCCACCGGCGCCACCCTGGCGCGCCTGGGCGGCGACGAGTTCGTGCTCATGGTGCCCGGGGTGGACAGGCCCGACGCGGTGCCCGTCATGGCGCAGAGCCTGCTGCGCCGGCTGCGCGCGCCCATCGCCCTGCCCGGCCTGGCCGAGCCGTTCGTGTGCACCAGCTCCGCCGGCGTCGCCGTCGGGCACGAGGGCACCAGCGACGAGCTGTTCCGCAGCGCCGACATGGCCCTCTACCGGGCCAAGGACGCCGGCCGCGACCGCGTCGCCGTCTACGACCGCGTCATGCGCGAGGACGCCGAGTCGCGCCGCCAGGCCGAGCACCGCGTGCGCCGGGCGCTGCGCACCGACGGCCTGCGCGTGGTGTGGCAGCCCATCGTCGACCTCCGCGACGAGCGGCTCGTGGCCGCCGAGGCGCTCGTGCGCCTGCACGACCCCGTCGAGGGCGTCCTGGAACCCGGCTGCTTCGTCGACACCGCCGAGGACACCGGCCTCATCGTCGACGTGGACTCCTGGGTGCTGGGCGAGGTCCTGCGCCAGCTGCGCGAGTGGCGGCGCGAGGGCGTCGGGCTGCAGGTCAGCTTCAACGTCTCCGGCAAGACGCTGGAGCACCCCGCCTTCGCGCACCGGCTGGCCCACAGCGTCGAGGCCACCGGCGCCGCCGGCTCCTCCCTGCTGGCCGAGGTCACCGAGCGCACCCTCATCGACCTGTCGACGGCCACGCGGGCCAGCCTGGGCGAGCTGCGCAGCGTCGGCGCCCGCGTCGGCCTCGACGACTTCGGCACCGGGTACTCCTCGCTGTCCTACCTGGACCGCTTCCCCCTCAGCTTCCTGAAGATCGACATGTCGTTCGTGCGGCCGCTGGGGCAGTCCGCGCGCGCCGACGCCGTCGTCGAGGCGCTCATCGCGCTGGCCCACGCGCACGGGATGGTCGTCACCGCCGAGGGCGTGGAGACCGAGCTGCAGGCGCGGACCCTGCGCGAGATGGGCTGCGACCGCGCGCAGGGCTGGCTGTTCGGCCGCCCCGTGCCGGCCGCCGCCCTGGCCCTGCCGCCGCGCTGAGGGCCCGGCCCGGCGCGGCGGCCCGCCGACCGCCTCAGTCCTCGCGGCGCTTGTACCCGAAGAAACCCCGCTTGACGATGGTGGAGGCGACCTCCTCGGGCACCATCGACTCCCAGCTGTCGTCCCCGGCCGCGATGCGGCGCAGCACGTCCCGGCTGAGGATCGGCAGGTACTCGGGCCGGTAGTTGTCCAGGTGCACGAAGCTGCCGCGGCGGGCCAGGTAGTCGAACAGCGGCCGCAGCTCGTCGGACACCTCCATGTCCTCCACCGTGACCGTCTCGCCGGTCCCCTGGTCCTGCATGGGGTACACGAACAGCTTCAGGTCGTTCTTGAACAACCTGCCGAAGCTCTCCAGGATCCCGCCGCGCATGTGCGCGTGGTTCTCCTCGTCGAAGAGGTTCACCAGGCTCGGGACGCCCATGACGATGCCGATGCGCTCCTTGGTGCGCTGCTGGAGGTAGTCGGCGAGGCGGTTGTACTCGTAGTAGTCCGTGATGAGGGTCGTCATGCCGCACGCGCCGAGCAGGTCGGCGCGGGCCAGGAAGTCGCGGCGGTCCACCGTGTCGCCGGCCGCGCGCAGGTTCCGCATCGTCAGCTCGCACAGCGCCAGCACGGGCGTGTCCCCGACGTCGCCCTGCCGGAACTTCTCCTCGGCCGAGGTGAGCATGTCGACGTTGACGACCGTCGGGGGGCGGAAGCTGCCGCGCTCGACCAGGACCGCGCGCTTGCGCAGCGCCTCCGACGGCTGCAGCACCTCCCCGTCGGGCCCGAACATCGCCACGCCCGACAGGCCCAGCTGCACCAGCTGCAGCGCCATCACCCGGTTGTCCACGTGCCGGAACTCGATGCCGCGGAACTGGACGAGGTCGATCTCGATGCGCCCGGTGGACAGCTTGTCCAGCAGGCTGGCCACGACCTGGTCGGGCTCGTGGCGCTCGAAGAACGCCGCGTGCAGCAGGTTCACCCCGACGATGCCCAGGGCCTCCTGCTGCAGGCTCGCGTCGTCGTCGAGCATCCGCACGTGCAGCACGATCTGGCTGGGCTCGTCGTGGGGGTGGGCCTGGAACCGCACCCCCATCCAGCCGTGGCACTCGTTGCCGCCGCGGTAGCTGCGGGCCACGACGGTGTCGGCGAAGGCGAAGAAGCAGGTGTCGTCGCCGCGCGCGTCGCTGAGGCGCTCCACGTTCAGGGACAGCTCGTGCTGCAGCATCGCCTGCAGGCGCCCCAGGGACACGTAGCGGTCGGACTTGCCGTACACGGCGTCGCTGACGGCCATGTCGTAGGCCGACATCGACTTGGCCACGGTCCCGGCGGCGCCGCCGGCGCGGAAGAACCAGCGCGCCACCTCCTGGCCCGCGCCGATCTCGGCGATCGTCCCGTACCAGCGGGGGTCCAGGTTGATCCGCAGGGCCTTCTGCAGCGTGTCGGCGGCGATCTCCACGGGGGTCCCTCCGGGGCTGGGTGGCGTCCGTCCTCCCATCCTGGAGGTCCGGTCGCGCCCTGTCACCCCGTGTCACCCCCGGGGTGCGCCCCTCAGCCGCGCGCGCGGTGCACGTGCGCGGCGTCGGCCTGCGCGACGGGGCGCACCACGACCTTGTCGACGTCCACGTGCGGCGGGCGCGTCACCGCGAACGCGACGATGTCCGCGACGTCCTCGGCGCTCAGCGGGGTCAGCCCCTCGTACACCTTCGCCGCCGCCTCCTCGCTGCCCAGGCGGACGAGCGAGAACTCCGTCTCCACCATCCCCGGCGCGACCTCCGTGACGCGCACCGGCTCGCCCAGCAGCTCCAGGCGCAGCGTGCGGCACAGCGCGTTCACCCCGTGCTTGACGGCCGTGTACCCGCCCCCGCCGGGGTACACCTCGAAACCCGCGATGGAGCCCAGGACGACGACGTGGCCGTTGCCGCCGCGCCTCATCGCCGGCAGCAGCGCCTGGTGCACGCGCAGCACGCCGACGACGTTCACGTCGTACATGCGCTGCCAGCCCTCCGGGTCGCCGTCCTCGACGCGGTCGGTGCCGAACGCCCCGCCCGCCGAGTGCACGACGACGTCGACCTCCGGCACCGCCTGCGCCAGCGCCGCCACCGACGCCGGGTCGGTGACGTCCAGCTGCACGGCGCGCCCGCCGACCTCCGCGGCCAGCTCCTCGCAGCGCTCCACGCGCCGGGCCGCGGCGACCGTGCGGAACCCGGCCGCGGCCAGGGCCCGCACGGTCGCGGCGCCGATGCCGCTGCTGGCGCCGGTGACGAGGGCGGTGCGGGGACGGGCCGCGGTGTCGCTCATGCGGCCATCCCAGCAGACGCCACCGCCGCCGCGGAACCCGCCCGCACGTCCGCCGGCCGCAGCAGCGCGCCGTACAGCTCCTCGAACCGCGCCAGGGTCGCGGCCAGGTCGTGCGCGGCGGCCACCTCGCGGCTGCACCGGCCCATCCGCGCCGCCCGCGCCGCCGCGCCGGCGCCCAGGAGAGCGCCCAGCCGGTCGGCCAGGACCGCCGGCTCGCCGTGCGGGAACAGGTGCCCGTTGCGGCCCTCGTGCACCAGGTGCGGCAGCGCCCCCGCGGCCACGCCCAGCACCGGCAGCCCCGAGGCCATCGCCTCGAGCACCACCAGGCTCTGCAGCTCCGCGGTGCCCGCGTTGACGAACGCGTCCGCCGCCGCGTAGGCGGCGGGCAGGTCCTCCTCGGGCACGAAACCGGTGGTGACGACGCGGTCGGCGACCCCGGCGCGCGCGGCCCGCGCCAGCAGCCCGCGGCGCTCGGCGCCGTCACCCACCAGCAGCAGCTGGGCGTCCAGCTCCGGGCGCGCGCGGTGCAGCAGCGCCAGCGCGTCCACGAGCTCGTGGACGTTCTTCTCCGGCGCCAGCCGGCCCACGTAGGCGAACGTGGGGCGGTCCGGGACGCCGTAGCGGGTGCGGAACACCCGCCGCCGCGAGCCGTCGGCGTCGGGGGAGAACCGCGACAGGTCCAGCCCGCACGAGACCGGCAGCACGGGGCCCGGGACCCCCGAGGACTCCGCGAGCCGGGCCGCGAACGGGGTGGGGGCGGTGACCACGTCGGCGCCGGCGAACACCCGCGCCGCGTCCGCCCACGCCCACGCGTGCAGGCGCCGCTGGGCGCGCGCGCCCAGCGGGACGTGGTGGGTGAGGTTCTCCGGCATGAAGTGGTTCGTGGCCACGACGGGGACCCCGGCGCGCCGGGCCGCGGCCACGGCCGCGCGGCCGAGCAGGAAGTGGCTCTGCACGTGCACCACGTCGGGCCGCACCCGCCGCAGCACGGCGTCCACGGCGCGGCCCAGGCCGGCGGGCGGGCAGAACCGCAACCCCGTCCCGCCGGCCACGACGGGCAGCGCGCGGACCCGGTGCTCGACGAGCGCGCGGCCCGGTGCGACGGCGACGACGGCGGACCCGCTGCGCCAGCGGCGGGCCGGGGCCAGGACGTGCACCTCGTGGCGGGCCGTCAGCCCGGCGGCGAAGCGCTGCGCGAACGTCGAGGCGCCGTTCACGTCGGGAGAGTAGGTGTCGGCGACGACGAGGACCTTCACGGTGTTCTCCCGGGGTCGGGGGTCTCCCGGCGGGGCCGCCGGTACCTGCGATCCCACCGCCCGGGACCGGGCCCCGTCGTCGCCCGCGGGAGGTGTTCCCGCGTCCGTCACCGGGGCGACGCCGGACGTCCGCCGTGCCTCCCCGGTACCGCCCGCGTACTCCCGGGGTACTGCTCCACCGGGTCCAGCGGCCGGGGTCAGCGGCCGGGGCCGACCAGCCCGGTCTCGTACCCCAGCACCACCGCCTGCACGCGGTCGCGCAGGCCCAGCTTCGTCAGCACGCGGCTGACGTGCGTCTTGGCCGTCTGCTCGGCGATGACCAGCTCGGCGGCGATCTCGCCGTTGGACAGGCCCCGCGCCACCAGCCGCAGCACCTCCAGCTCGCGCGGGGTCAGCCCCTCCAGCGCCGCGGCCGCCGCCGGCGGCGCGGGCCGCTCCTGGTGCCGCACCCAGTGCTCCACCAAGCGCCGCGTCACCGCGGGCGCCAGCAGCGCGTCGCCGGCCGCGACCCGGTGCACGGCGTGCACCAGCTCGGGCGCCGTGGCGTCCTTGAGCAGGAACCCGCTGGCGCCGGCGCGCAGCGCCTCGAAGACGTAGTCGTCCACGTCGAACGTCGTCAGCACCAGCACCTTCGGGTGCGGGCCCGCCCCGCCCAGCAGCCGCCGGGTGGCCTCCAGGCCGTCCAGCACCGGCATCCGCACGTCCATCAGCACCACGTCGGGGCCGGTGCGCGCCACGACCTCCAGCGCCCGCGCCCCGTCCGCGGCCTCGCCCACGACCTCGATGCCCGGGTGCGCGCCCAGCAGCGCGGTGAACCCCGCGCGGATCATCGCCTGGTCGTCCACGACGACCACGCGGACCGCGCCCGACCCCGGCTCCGCGCCCGTCCCCGGTCCCACGCTCACGCCCCCTCCCGCCGCGCCGTGCGCGGCACCTCCGCGACCACCCGCCACCCGCCGTCCGGCAGCGGCCCGGCACCGACCCGGCCGCCCAGCAGGGACGCACGCTCCCGCATCCCCACCAGCCCGTGGCCACCGCCCTCCCCGGCGTCCCCGGTCTCCGCCCGCGCGCCGCGCGCGTCCGGGGCGGGGGCGTTGACGACCTCCACGCGCACCAGCCCCGGCGGGGTCCCCACCCGCACGTCCACGGCCGCGCCCGGCGCGTGCCGCACCACGTTGGCCAGCGCCTCCTGCACGATGCGGTGCACCACCAGGCCCGTGCCCGGCCCCAGGTCGTCCAGGCCCCGGCCCCCCGCCACCTCCAGGTCCACCCGCGAGCCGGTGCGCCGCACCCCCGCGCACAGCTCCTCCAGCCCCGCCACCAGGCCCTCCCCGCCCGGCTGCGGGGCCAGCAGCACCGCCTGCGACTCGTCGCGCAGCACCGCCAGCTGGCCGCGCATCTCCCGCAGCGCGCTGCGCGCCTGCGCCGCGATGTCCTCGAACTCCGCCCGCACCGCCTCGTCCAGGCCCGGCAGCCGGTAGGCGGCCGTGGTCGCCTGCACCTGCACCACCGACATGCTGTGCGCCACCACGTCGTGCAGCTCGCGCGCGATGCGGTTGCGCTCCTCCACCAGCACCCGGCGCGCCTGCTCGGCCTCGCGGTCCCGGCGGTAGCGCTCCACGACGCCGCGGGTGCGCCACCAGTGCCCGGCCGCGCCGCCCAGCGCCAGCGCGGCCGCCGTGTTCGACGACCACACCGCCAGCACCTCCGCCTCCACCTCCCGGGCCCTCCCGTAGGCCTCGGGCAGGCTGCCCAGCACGGCCGCCGACAGCACGACCAGCGTCACCGACCCCCACCAGCCCAGCAGGGCGGGGCGCCAGCGCCCGCCGACCCCCAGCACGGCCAGCGTCGCGCACGCCGTCAGCAGCGTCGGCACCGTCCACGGCCACGGGCTGACGTCCGTCGCCGCGACCAGCGGTGTCAGGGCCGTGGCCAGCAGCAGCGCGGCCACGGCCGCCCGGGGCCGCGCGTGCGCCAGCGGCACCGCCCCCGCGGCCAGCGTCGTGACGAGCGCGGCCGGCACCAGCGGGGCGTCGTGCACGCCGCTGAGCACCGGCAGCGCGACGCTGGCCAGGACGACGGCCAGGCCCGTCAGCAGCGGCCACGGCAGCAGCAGCCGGGCCAGCCGCTCCCGGCGCACCCGCGCCCGCTCGCGGCGCTCCCGGTGCGCGGCCCGCCACCGCTGCCGGCGCTCGCGCCAGCGCCGCCGCCGCGCCCCGCCGCCCGCCGGGTCGCCGGCCGGGTCGCCGGCCCGCTCACGCCGCCGCACGCGCCACCCCCCGCCGTCCCGCCGCGGAGCGTGCCCGCAGCACGAGCGCCCGCACCGCCAGGACGCTCCCGCCCAGCGCCAGCCCGGCCAGCGGCGCCGCCCACCAGTGCTCCAGCACCGCCTGCGCGTGCCGGCCGGCCAGCACGCCGAGCGCCACCAGCGCCCCGGCCCGCACCGCCGTGCACACCGCGTTCCAGCCCAGCACCCGGTGGAACGGCACCCCCGCCAGCCCGGTGGCCAGGAACGCCGGCACCGCGCCCACGTCGACGAGCTTGGCGCCCACCACGAGGGAGCCCAGGTGCTCGTGCGCCCGGCGCGACAGCCGCTCGCGGCGCTCGCCGTGCAGGCCCAGGCGGTGCAGCCAGCGCGCCGCCCGCGGGTGGTGACCGGCGCGGCCCACGGCGAACAGCAGGCTGTCGGCCACCAGGTCCGCGCCCACCGCCAGCAGCCACACCGCGAGCAGCGACGCGTGCCCGGCTCCGGCGAGCGCACCGCCGACGACCGTGGCCACCGGCCCCTCCAGGACCATCGCCAGCAGCAGGGCCGCGTACGTCCAGGCACCCGCCCCCGTCTCGAGCCCCGACGACAGCGCCGCCCCGACCTGCGTCCAGACCTCCACCGGGCGACCGTAGGACCGCCGCCGGGTCCGCGTCGTCACCCCGCGGTGCCGTCCCGGCGTCACCTCCCGGTAGGGGGTGGCCCCGCCACCGCCGGGGCAGACTGGACGCGTGCCGCTCCACCTGCCGCCGTCGAAGGCCGCGCCACCGCCCGCGCCGCTGCAGCACGACGACCGGGTGCCCGTCCTCGTGGGCACGCTGGCGTGGGCGCTGGCCCTGGTCGCGGGCCTCGCCGTGCCCGCGCTGCGCGAGGCGGGGCGGGGGAACTGGCTGGGCGCGTGCGTGGCCGGGCTCGCGCTCGGTCTCGTCGGTGGGCTGGTCGTCGCGCGCCGGCGGCGCCGGCACGCGGGGGAGCGCGCCGACCCCGACGACCCGCTGCTGCACCGGGGCTGACCCCCGCTCGTCGCGGGGGCCGGGTCACAGGCCGGGCAGCTCCGACGCCAGGACGGCGTCGGCCGACGCCGCGTCCGGCGCCAGCAGCACCGCCGCCGCGGCCCGCCGCAGCGCCCAGCGCCCCGCCGCGTGGGCGAGGCCGTCGGCCGCGGCGGCCTCGTCCCGGGCCAGGACCACCGCGTCCGGGCCGGACCCCAGCACCCACACCGGCACCGGCCGCCCGTCGACCGCCAGGTCGCCCACCCGCTGCCAGGTGCGCGGGGCGCCCGGCAGCAGCGCCGCCAGCGCCCCCGGCACCTCGTGCGGCTCGCCGCCCGTGCGCGAGGGCTCCCCGTCGGCGCGGTCGGAGGCCAGGTCGAGGTCGAGGACGTCGGCCACCCTCGCGGCGGCGGCCGCCGGCACCAGCAGCCGGGGTCCGAGCCGGGTCAGCTGCGCCCACAGCGGGTCGTCGGGCACGACGACCTCCTCCGCCGGGACCGTCACCGTCGAGAGCCCGGACCCCTCCAGCACCCGCAGCCGCTCCGGCGGCGGCGCGGGCGGCAGCTCGTCCGCGTGCACGGCCAGCAGCGACCACACCGCCAGCAGGTCCGCCGGCGGCACGGGGCCGCGCGCACCGGCCAGCGCCCCGAGCAGCGGCAGCACGTCCGCCGGCCCGGCGTCCGCCGGCGCGTCGAGCACCCCGAGGGCGCGGCGCACCGGCGCGGGCAGGTCCGCCGTCCACGGCGGCGCCGCCGGCAGCCACGCGGGCGACGCGGCCGAGCGGCTGACCGGCGGCACCGGGCCGCGGCGCCGCAGCCACCACGCCGCGTGCGGCTCGCGCGCGCGCCCGCCCGCCCGCCAGGGCTGCGTCAGCGCCTCGACGCCCGCGGGCGAGGCGGCCAGCGCGGCCACGACCTCCGGCCAGGCGTCCACGACGAGGTCGAGGTCGCGCACCACGGCGACGTCCTCCAGCACCGTGCCCGGCTCGGCGTCCAGGACGTCGCCCCACACCTCGTCGGCGTAGGCGCCCAGGCCGTCCAGGCCCGCCGCGGGGTCGTCCGCGTCGTCGGGGTCGCCGGCGCCGCCGTCGGGGTCGTCGCCCGCCGGGTCGAGGACCGGCAGGTGCACCGCGGCCGGCGCGCGCAGGACCCCCACCGCCCGCAGCACGTCCGGGCCCCACCGCGCCAGCAGGTCGGCGTCGACCACGGCGACGGCCGCCGGGTCCAGCGCCCGCTCGGCCAGCGTGCCGGGCAGCACGAGGGCGCTCGCGGGGGCCAGCTCGTCGTCGGCGTCCGGCAGCGCCAGGTCGCCGAGGGCGGGCAGGTCCCGGGCCAGCTCCTCCGCGCGCTCCGCCGCGCCCGGGCCGGTGCCGACGGCGGCGGCCACGACCGCCAGCACCGCGTCGGCCACCGCGTCCGGGTCCTCGGCGTCGGGGGAGTCGCTCACCGCGGCCACCACCGCCGGGTCGGTCAGCAGGACGCGGGCCCCGCCCGCGCGCGCGCCGAGCCGCTCCAGCAGCTCCGCCCCGGCGCCGGCCGCGGCGTCCGGGTGCACGAGCCGCAGCCCGTACCCGGCGAGCACGCCCGCCGCGTCCTCCAAGGCCTCCAGCTCGTCGGGGTCCTCCGGCGCCGGACCGGGCAGCAGCAGCCCGCGCGGGCCGTGCACGAGGCGGCCGTCCAGCAGCGGCACCGGCAGCGCGCCCATCGCCTCGCGGGCGGCCAGGTCCCCGGCCAGCGGCAGCAGCGCCGCGTACAGGGCCCGCCAGCCGGCCGGGGTGCGTCCCGGCGGCAGCGACTCCAGGGCGTCGGCCAGCGTCAGCCGCGCCACGCCCAGCTCGCCCAGCAGCCGGTCCAGCGCGCGCGGCGCGGCCACCAGGCCCGCCAGCGACGGCGCCAGCGCGGCCAGCAGGACGGGGTCGTCGGCCCCCGGGCCCGTCAGCGCGACGGCACCGGCGGGGCGCAGCAGCAGCGGCGCGACGGGCCCGCCGGGCTCACCGGCGCCCTCCTCCACGGCTCGCAGCAGCGGCGCCGTGCGCGCCCGCTCCAGGACCCGCTCGCGCAGCTGCGCGTCCACCCGCCCCGCGGCCGCCCCGAAGGGCAGCAGCGCCAGGGCGTCGGCGCCCGCCACGCCCTCCGCGGCCCGCTCGACGAGCAGGTCCACGTACGCGGCGGCCGCCGCGTCCAGCACGGCGTCGGTGGCCGGCCCCGGCGCCACCCGGCGCCGGTCCGGGCCCAGCGGCAGCGTCGCCACCAGCAGCGCCGGCCACGGCAGCTCGTCGTCGGTGGGCGTCGGCGCGTGCACCACACCCGGGGGGCGGGCGCCGGAGCCCTCGCGGGGCAGGGCCCAGGCGACGTCGAAGCGCAGCCGGGTGCGCTCCTCCACCCCGCGCCCGGCGAGCGCCGCGCCCTCGTGCCGGCCCGTGCGGCGCAGCAGGTGCCAGCGGGCGGCGGCGTCGGCCAGGTGCCGCGCGGGCGCGCCGGGGCGCTCCACGACGACCTCGGCCAGCGCGGGCAGCGCGACGAGCAGCACGTCGTCGCAGGCGTCGAGCAGCTCCTCGGCCGCGCGCCGGGCCGCGGGATCCCGCAGCGGCAGGACCACGACGGTGTCGAACCCCTCCGGAGGGAGGTCCGCCCCGGGGTCGGCGGGGAAGGGCAGGCGCAGCGCGGGCACGTGCCCGCCCCGCCGGGCGACCTCGCCGGCCAGCGCGCCGCCCGCCGCCAGCGCGGCCTCCCGGGTCAGGTCCCGGGAGAAGCGGACCCCGCCGGCGCGCGAGCGCACCGACGGCTCGTCGCTGACGGCCAGGACGGCGGAGAAGCCGACGCCGAAGCGGCCGACCGTCCCGTCCGCGCCGTCGCCCCCGCCGCCCTTGGCGGAGGCGCGCAGCGTGGCCAGCCCCTCGACACCCGCGGCGTCCAGCGGCGCGCCGGTGTTCGCGGCCAGCAGAGTGCCGGGACCGCCGGCGGGGTCGTCGAGCAGGCGCAGCAGCAGCCGCCCGGGCGCGCCCGCGGCCAGGGCCGCGTCGGCGGCGTTCTGCGCCAGCTCCACGACCAGCCGGTCGCGGTAGGCGCCGAGGGCGGCGTCCTCCTCGGCGTTGGCGTCCTCGCGGAAGCGGGCCGGCGAGGCCGACCAGGCGGTGAGGACGCGCTCGCGGTGGGCAGCGGTGCCGAACGGGTCGCCGGCCCGGGCGGCCGGGCCGGCGCCCTCAGCGACCGTCGCCGCCGTCCGCGTCGTCCGGAGCGTCGTCCGTGACGGCGCCCGGCGCCGTGTCCGCGGTGACCTCCGGCACGTCCGCGGTGCCCGCGACCTCGGGCGCCTCGGCGGGCTCGTCGGGGCGGACGAGCTCCAGGTCGCCGTCCAGGTCGTCCACGACCGGCGGGGCCGGCGCGACGGCCTCCACCTCGACGTCGGTCTCGCTGTGCGCGCCGCAGCCGTGGTCGGCGCTGACGACGCGCGCGTCGTCGGGGGACCACTCGTTGGCGCACACGCCGAAGACCTGCCGCATCGAGCCGGCCAGCGCCAGGAAGTACCCGCAGGTGGAGCACTGCGCCTTGGCGTGCTCGGCGGTCTCGCTGCGCGGGCCGCGGTCGCCCTCGTACCAGCGGGTGGCGGCCTCGTCGCGCCCGGCGCGGTTCAGGACGCGCTCGCGGCCCAGGCCCAGCTCCCACAGCGCCAGCTCGTCCGCCTCGGAGGCGGCGACCTGCTCGCCGACGACCTCGTAGCCGGGGTCCAGCAGGGGGTCGTCCGCCTTGCGCGGCAGCGTGTCGTGCGGGCCGACGTCGCCCGGGGCGATCCGCTCGGCCCACGGCAGCCACGTCGGCGGGCGCAGCGCGTCCTCGCCCGGCAGCAGGCACACCTCGCTGACCGTGACGTTCCGCGCACGGGAGGCGCGGGTGACGGTGACGCTCCACTGCCAGCCGCGGTAGCCGGGCAGGGCGCACGCGAAGGTGTGGGTGACGATCCGGTCGCCCTCGGCCACCGCGCCGAGGTGCTCGCCGACGGTGCCGGGGTCGGCGACCTCCTCCGCGGCGGCGCGGGCCAGGTCGACCGCACCGGCCGCCGCGGCGTCCAGCGCGGGCTTGCGCGCGCGCCGGGCCCGGGCGGTGGTCGTGCCGCTGGGTGTGGTGGCGGTGTCCTCGCCGGGCAGCGTCACGCGCCGGCCTCGAGGTCGTCGGCGACGGCGCGCAGGACGGTGGCGACCTTGCGGGCGCCGCCGCGCTCGGGGTAGCGGCCGCGGCGCAGCGAGCCGGAGACCCCGTCGAGGAGCTTGATGAGGTCCTCGACGATCACGACCATGTCCTCGGGCTGCTTGCGCGTGGCGCGGGCCACCGAGGGCAGCGGGTCCAGCAGCCGCACGGACAGCGCCTGCGTGCCCCGCTCGCCCTGCACGACACCGAACTCGACGCGACTGCCCTTGGTGAGGGTCGCCGTCCCGGCGGGCAGCGCGGAGGCGTGCACGAACACCTCGCCGCCGTCCTCGGCGGCGAGGAAGCCGAAACCCTTCTCGGCGTCGAACCACTTGACCTTGCCAGTGGGCACAGGAACCTTCTCGTCCGTCATCGTCGGTGCTCGTCGTGGGTGCGGGCGCCCGCGGGCGCCGCGCCCTCCAGGCTAACGGCGCCCGGGCTCCCGGCCTTCCCCGCTCGTCCTGTCGCGCACGTGCCCCGCCAGCCAGGTGGGGAAGTCGGCCAGCGAGCCGAGGACGACGTCGGCGCCCGCGGCGCGCAGGGCCTCCGCGTCGTGCGCGCCGGTCGGGACGACGACGGCGACGGCGCCGGCCACCCGGGCGGCGGCCACGTCGCCGGGGTGGTCGCCGACGTAGGCGGTGGCGCCCTCGGCGCGCAGCCGCACGCCCTTGGCCTCGGCGAACAGGTCGCCGGCCACGTCGTCCGGGCCCACGGCGGCCGCCAGGCCGGTCGCCGCGAGCACCCGGTGCACGTTCGGGGCGTGCTTGGCGCTGACGACGAGGCTGCGCCCGCCGTGCGCGGCGGGGGCGGCCAGCGCCTCGGCCGCGCCCGGGAAGGCGCGCACCGAGGCCACCCCCAGTTCCGGGTACAGCTCGCGGTAGCGCTCCTGCACGGCGGCCAGCTCGTCCTCGCCGAGGCCGGGCGCCAGGCCGGCGAGGATGCGCTCCAGCGGCATCCCGTGCCAGGGCCAGGTGTCCTCCGCGCTGACCTCGACCCCCGCCTCGCCCAGCGCGGCCCGCAGCGTGGCGGTGATGCCGTCGCTGGAGTCCACGAGGGTCATGTCGAGGTCGAAGCCGACCACGGGGCCGGCGGGGTGGGCGGGCTCCTGGGGCACCCGGCGAGCCTAAGCGGCTCGGCGTCCCACCCCGGGGGCCGGGCGTGATCACCTGGTGGGACGCTGCCCCCGGAGCGGTTGCGGGGCCGGTGGGCCTGCGCGAGGGTCGCCGGTGGCGACCCGTGCGGTCCGGCGCCCCAGCGCGCTCCGCCGCACGTCCGCCAGGACGACGTCAGGGACGAGGAGAAGAGCACACACATGGCCGACTACGCGCTGCCGGACCTTCCCTACGACTACTCCGCGCTCGAGCCGCACATCTCCGGCGCGATCATGGAGCTGCACCACGACAAGCACCACGCCACCTACGTGGCGGGGGCGAACACCGCGCTGGAGAAGCTCGCCGAGGCGCGCTCGAAGGACGACCTGTCCGCGGTGAACCTGCACGAGAAGAACCTCGCGTTCAACCTCGGCGGGCACGTCAACCACTCGGTGTTCTGGCCGAACATGTCCCCGGACGGCGGCGACAAGCCGACCGGCGAGCTGGCCGCGGCCATCGACGAGCACTTCGGCTCCTTCGAGGGCTTCCAGAAGCACTTCGCCGCCACGGCGCTGGGCATCCAGGGCTCCGGCTGGTCGATCCTCGCCTGGGACTCGGTGGGGCAGAAGCTGCTCAACGTCCAGCTGTACGACCAGCAGTCCAACCTGGCGCTCGGCCTGGTGCCGCTGCTGATGCTGGACATGTGGGAGCACGCGTTCTACCTGGACTACAAGAACGTCAAGCCCGACTACGTCAAGGCGTGGTGGAACGTGGCCAACTGGGCCGACGTGGCGCGCCGCTTCGAGGCGGCCCGCACGCAGACCGCGGGGCTCATCGTCCCCTGACCCCAGCGGGTCGACCCAGCTCCACGCTGTCCCGCGACGGGCGGTCCGGTCACCCGGGCCGCCCGTCGCCGTTCCCGTCGTCCCCGCCGCTGCCCGAGCCGCTGCCCGCGCGGCGCGGCCGCAGCCGCAGGTGGGCGCGCTCGCCCTGGCGGCCGAAGAGGCTGAGGAACTCCACGCCGCGCTCGTCGGCGGCGCCGAACCAGTGCGGCGTGCGGCAGTCGAACTCCGCGGCCTCGCCCGGGCCGAGCACGACGTCGTGCTCGCCCAGGACGACCCGCAGCCGACCGTCCAGCACGTACAGCCACTCGTAGCCCTCGTGGGTCTTCCCCTCCGGCGCCTGCGGCGACGTGCCCGCGCGCCGGCCGGGCAGCACGTGCTTGTACGCCTGCATCCCGCCCGCGCGCCGGGTCAGCGGGATGACGGTCTGCCCCCAGCCGGGCCGGGTCACCGGGCGCAGGTTGACGCGCGGGTCCCCCGTGGGCGGGGCGCCGACGAGGTCGTCGACGCTCACGTCGTGGGCGCGGGCCAGCCGCAGCACCAGCTCCAGCGTCGGGCGCCGCCCCCCGGACTCCAGGCGCGACAGCGTGCTCACCGAGATGCCCGTCGCGGCCGAGACCTCGCGCAGGGTGCGCCCGCGCCGCTGGCGCACCTCCCGCAGCCGCCCGCCGACCGCCGCCAGGACGGCGTCCAGGTCGTCGTCCGGCTCGTCCCCGGGGTTCCCGCCGCGGTCCGCCACGACGACGAGCCTGCCCCCGCCCGGTGGGCGGCCGCGCACCGGGTCCACAGTGTCCGCCGTGCCCGAGTCCGTCGTGCCCGACGCCCCCCGCCCGCCGCAGGGCCCCGTCGCCCGCCCCGCGCTGACCCGCCCGCTGCTGCTGCTGATGGCCGTGGCCACCGGCCTGACCGTGGGCGGCAACTACGTCAACCAGCCGCTGCTGGACACCCTCGCCGCCGAGCTCGGCGTCAGCCAGGGCGCCGCCGCGGTCTCCGTCACCGTCGCGCAGGTCAGCTACGGGGTCGGGCTGCTGCTCGTCGTGCCGCTGGGCGACCTGCTGGAGCGCCGGCGGCTGCTGACGACGCTGACCCTGCTCGCCGCGGCCGGGCACGTGCTGTGCGCGGTGGCGCCCGGGTTCGGCTGGTTCCTCGCCGGCACCGCGATCGCCGGGGTGTTCTCGGTGGCCGCGCAGGTGCTCGTCCCGTTCGTCGCGGAGCTGGCCGCGCCGGGGCAGGCGGGCCGCGCGGTGGGCACGGTGATGAGCGGGCTGCTGATCGGCGCGCTGCTGGCGCGCAGCGTGTCCGGGGCGCTGGCGGACCTGGGCGGCTGGCACCTGCCGTACGCGGTGGTCGCCGCCGGGCTGGTGCTGCTGGCGGTGGCGCTGCGCGCGCGGCTGCCGGTCAGCGTGCCGGAGCGGGTGGGCGGCTACGCGGCCACGCTGCGCTCGACCGCGCGCATCGTGCGCGAGGAGCCGCGGCTGCGCAGCCGCGCCCTGCTGGGCTCGGTGGGGTTCGCGGCGGTGTCGGTGCTGTTCGCCACCATGACGTTCCTGCTGGCCGGCCCGGCGTTCGGTCTGAGCGACGCGCAGATCGGGCTCGTCGGCCTGGCCGGGGTGCTGGGGGCGCTGGCCGCCACGGTCGCCGGCCGGATGGCCGACGCGGGCCGCAGCCAGCTGGCCACGGCCCTGGGGGCGGCGCTGCTCGTGCTGACGTGGCTGCTGCTGGGCGCCGCGGGCGGCGCGTGGACGGCGCTGGGCACGTCGCTGGTGCTGTTCGTGGTCGGCTTCGCGCTGTCGGACCTGGCCCTGCAGACCGTGCACATCTCGAACCAGAACATCGTCTTCGCCCTGCGGCCGCAGGCGCGGGCGCGCGTGAACTCCGCCTACATGACGGCCTACTTCGCCGGCGGGGCGCTCGGCTCGGTCGCCGGGTCGCTGGCCTGGGCGGCCGGAGGCTGGCCGGCGGTGAGCGCGACGGGGGCCGCGCTGGGCGTCGTGGCGCTCGTGCTGTGGCTGCTCGACGTGCGCCTGGAGCGGCGCGCGCGGGCGGGCGGGACGGGTCTCAGCGCCGCCCGCGCCGCGTCCTGAGGACCGCACCGACCCCGGCGAGCACGACGACGACGGCGGCGAGGACGCCGACGAGCACGCCCGTGCCGCTCCCGCCCAGCCCGGCGGCCGGGTCGGCGCTCACGGGCTCGTCGGCGGGCGTCTCGGCGGGGCTCTCGGCGGGGGCCTCGGCCGCGGGGCTGTCGGCGGCCGGCTCGGTCGCGGTGCTCTCCGCCAGCGCCCCGGTCGCCTCGAAGGTGAACGAGCCGGAGACCGGGTGCCCGTCGGAGGACGTGACGCGCCACTGCACCTCGTAGGTGCCGGCGGGCCGCTCGGCGCCCAGCGACTGGCTCACGGTGCTGTCCACGATGCGCGGCTCGCCGCTGGAGACGAGCCCCCCGGGACCGGTGACCTCGACCTGCGTGCCCAGCGCGAGCGGCGTCTCCGACATCCGCAGGTCGACGGTGTCGGGGGCGGTGCCCACGACGTCCCCGTCGGCGGGGGAGGAGCTGACGAGCCGGTCGTGCGCGAGCGCGGGGGCGGCGAGCGCGACCGGTGCGGCGAGCCCGAGCGCCAGGGCTGCGGTGAGCGCGGCGGACCGCGACGCGCGGGGACGGCGGAGGGGCGGGCGGGAGCTCGGACGGCACGGCACCCGGCCACTGTAGGCGGGGGTCCGGACGTCACCGGCACCCGCCTACGACGCCGTGTCGGAGTCGGTCGGCTCGCCGGGAGGACCCGCGCAGTGGTGGCGCCGGGCAACGTCTCGGTCCGGTCACGGCGCCTTGACGCCACGCGCTGTACCGGTTTGAGTGCAATCGGTCGTCATTCGGATCGAGCGACGCCCGTCCCCGTCGCCCCTCCGTGGAGGATCCCGTGGTCCGCGCCCACCGTCCCGCCCCGCGCCGCACCCCGCTGCGGCTCGTGCTCGCCGCGGGGACCGCCGCGGTGCTGTCCCTGACGGGCGCCGGCACCGCCGGGGCCGCCCCCGTGGACCCGCCCGCCGCCCCCGAGGCGCGTCCTGGCGGGTGGGAGGCCGGTGGCTACGTCGTCACGCTGGCCGGGGACCCGCTGGCCGAGCTGGACACCGCCACGCCCGGGCGCCCGCTCCTGCGCTCGGCGCCCGCCGGTGTCGACGTCAGCGGCGAGGCCGCCCGCCAGCACCGCGCCCGGCTGCTGGAGGAGCAGACCTCCGTGGCCGAGGTCGCCGGCGTCGTGCCCACGCAGAGCTACACCGTCGCCCTCAACGGCTTCGCCGCCGACCTGACCGCCGAGCAGGCCGCCGAGCTGGCCGCCACCGACGGCGTCGTGTCCGTCGTGCCCGACACCCGCCGCCAGCTGCACACCACCGGCACCCCCGACTTCCTCGGCCTCACGGGCGAGGACGGCGCGTGGGAGGCCGTCGGCGGCGTCGAGGAGGCCGGAGCCGGGGTCGTGGTCGCCGACCTGGACACCGGCGTGTGGCCCGAGCACCCCTCCCTGGCCGGACAGCCGCTGGCCGACGCGCCCGACCCCGACGCGCCCGGGACCGCCCACCGCACCGCCGGCGGCGAGATCCGGGTGGAGAAGTCCGACGGGGGCGTCTTCACCGGCCGCTGCGAGACGGGCGAGGGCTGGACCGCCGACGACTGCACCACCAAGATCGTCGGGGCGCGCGCCTTCGCGCAGGGGTTCCTGGCCGCCGCCGGCGACGCGGGCCTGGCCGAGGGGGAGTACTTCTCCGCCCGCGACAGCGACGGGCACGGCACCCACACCACCACCACGGCCGCCGGCCTCGCCGGCGTCAGCGCCACGATCGACGGCCGCGAGTACGGCGAGGCGTCCGGGGCGGCGCCCGCCGCCGCCGTCGCCGCGTACAAGGTGTGCTGGACCAGCGGGGACGGCGACAGCGGCTGCCAGACCTCCGACCTGGTCGCCGCCATCGACGCCGCGGTCGCCGACAACGTCGACGTCATCAACTTCTCCATCGGCTCCGGCACGCCGGCCACGACCGTGAACGACCCGGTGGAGCTGGCGTTCCTGTCCGCGGCCTCCGCCGGGATCTTCGTGGCCGCCTCGGCGGGCAACAGCGGCCCCGGCACCTCCACCCTCGACCACGCCAGCCCGTGGATCACCACGGTCGCCGCGTCCACGGCCGTCCCGCGCGAGGGCACCGTCGTCCTGGGCGACGGCAGCTCCTTCGTGGGCGCCCGCCTCGTGCAGGAGCCGCTGCCGCGCACCCGCGCCGTCCTCGGCTCCGCCGTCGCCGCCGCCGGGCGCACCGCCGCCGACGCGCAGCTGTGCCGCCCCGGCAGCCTCGACCCCGCCCGCGCCGCCGGGCGCGTGGTGGTCTGCGACCGCGGCGTCGACGCCCGCGTCGACAAGTCCGCCGAGGTCGCCCGCGCCGGCGGGGTCGGGGTCGTCCTGGTCAACCCGACGCCGAACAGCACCGACCCCGACGCGCACGTCCTGCCGACCGTCCACCTGGACACCCCGGCCGGGGACGCCGTGAAGGCCTACGTGGCGGCCCGTCCCGCGGCCACCGTGCGCTTCGAGCCCGGCAACACCACCGGCACCCCGACCGCGACGCCGCAGGCCGCCGGCTTCTCCTCCCGCGGGCCGACCCTGGCCGCCGGGGGCGACGTCCTCAAGCCCGACCTGGCCGCCCCCGGTGTCGGGATCGTCGCCGGCACGTCCCCGGACGCCTCGCGGGACGACCTGTTCGCCGCCCAGTCCGGCACCTCGATGTCCGCCCCGCACGTCGCCGGCCTGGCCGCCCTGCTCCTCGGCGTCCACCCCGACTGGTCGCCGATGGCGGTCAAGTCCGCCCTGATGACCACCGCCCGCGACCTCGTGGACGCCGACGGCGAGCCCGCCGGCGACCCGTTCGCCGGCGGCGCCGGCCTCGTCGACCCGACCGCGGCCCTCGACCCGGGCCTGGTCTACGACTCCACCCCGCGCGACTGGGTCGCCTTCCTCGAGGGCACCGGCGTGCGCACCGGCACCGGCGTGCCCGCCGTCGCGCCCAGCGAGCTGAACACGCCCTCCATCGCGGTCGGGGCCCTGGCCGGCCGCCGGACCGTCACCAGGTCGGTGACGGCCGTCACCGGCGGCCTGTACCTGGCCACCGCCGACGTGCCGGGCTTCGACGTGGAGGTCTCCCCGAGCGTCCTGTACGTCAGCGAGGGCCAGACCGTCCGCTTCCGCGTGACGTTCACCCGCGAGGACGCGCCGCTGGAGGAGTGGGCGACCGGCTCGCTGGAGTGGCGCGGGGCCGGCACGGCGGTGCGCTCGCCGCTCGCCGTGCGGCCCGTGGCGGTCATCGCCCCGCGCGAGGTGCGCGCCGCGCACGGCGACGGCACCGCCGCCGTCGAGGTGGTCCCCGGCCGCACCGGCGACCTGGACGTCACCACGGCCGGGCTCGTCGCGGGCCGCGCGGACACCGGCCAGGTCCGCGCCGGGCAGACGCGCGAGCACCGCGTGCGGGTGCCCGAGGGCACCAGCCTCGTCCGCTTCGACCTGCTCTCGCGCTCGCCCGGCGCCGACCTGGACCTGTACGTGTCCCGGGTCGTCCGCGGGAACCAGCGCGAGGACGCGGGGGCGTCGGCCTCGCCCGCCGGCGACGAGCGCGTGGACCTCGTCGACCCGGAGCCGGGCACCTACGTCGTCGAGGTCGACGGGTACGCCACCGCGCCGGGCGAGCGCACCGCCGCCTACGAGCACACCTCCTTCGTCGTGGGCGGGACCGGCGACCTCGTCGTCGAGCCCGACCCGGTGCCCGTGCGCGCCGGGACCGCCACCACCGTCACCGCCCGCTGGGGCGCCCTCGACGAGCGCCGGCGCTACCTGGGCTGGATCGGCTGGGAGGGCGCGCGCCAGCGCACCGTCGTCGCGGTCGGCTGAGGTGCCGCCGCGGGGCGGGTGGCAGAGTGGCCCCGTGGTCGGACCCGGTGAGGAGCAGCCCCAGACGTCGTTCGGCGCGGTCGGGTCCGTCGTGGCGGGCGTGGTCGGCCTGGCCCTGTCGGCGGTGTTCTTCCCCGCCGGCATCGTCCTGGGCGTCCTCGGGGTCGCCGTGTCGTGGCGGGCGCTGACCGTCCGCCCGCCGGACCGCGCCTGGTGGACGGCGGGGCTGGTGCTGTGCGGCCTGGCGCTGGTGGCGTCGCTGATCGGCGCGGCGGCGGTCCTGCCCCGTGGCTGAGGCGGGGACGGGGGACGCGCCGCTGGTGCTGACCGCGGCGCTCGACGCCGAGGACGCCGAGCGGCTGGACGCGCTGCGGCGCGAGCACTTCCCCGCGCACCGCAACGAGCTCGCCGCGCACGTCACCCTGTTCCACGCCCTGCCCGGCGAGCGGCTGGGCGAGGTCCTGGACGACCTGCGCTCGGCGTGCCGGCGGCCGGGCTTCGACGTGCCCGTGACGGGTGTGCGGTCCCTGGGCCGCGGCGCGGCCCTCGTCCTGGAGCCGGGGGAGCTGGCGCGGCTGCGCGGCGAGCTGGCCCGCCGCTGGCAGCCGTGGCTGACCCGCCAGGACGCGCAGGGGTTCCGCCCGCACGTGACGGTGCAGAACTTCGTCGACCCGGCGGTGGCGCGCACCACCGTCGCGGACCTGTCGGCCTCCTTCGCGCCGTTCGCGGTGCGGGCGGTCGGGGTGGACGTGCACCGCTACCTCGGCGGGCCGTGGGAGCACCTGCACCGCGAGGAGTTCGACGCCCCGGCCTGACCCGGGCCCGACGCGCCCGCCCGGTTCACAGCGGGGTGGCGGCCAGCTCCACGGCCTGGCGCAGCGCCTCGACCATGCTGCCGACCTCCACCCGCCCGGTGCCGGCGATGTCGAAGGCCGTGCCGTGGTCGACGGACGTGCGGATCACGGGCAGCCCGACGGTGATGTTCACGCCCGCCTCGATGCCGAGGACCTTCACGGGCCCGTGCCCCTGGTCGTGGTACATCGCGACGACGAGGTCGTAGTCGCCGCGGCCGCCGAGGAAGAACGCCGTGTCGGCCGGCAGCGGCCCGACGGCGTCGATCCCGTCCGCGCGGGCGGCCTCGACGCCGGGGGCGATCTTCTCGGCCTCCTCGCCGTACCCGAACAGCCCGCCCTCGCCGGCGTGCGGGTTGATCGCGCACACGCCGATGCGCGGGGCGGGGTTCCCGGCGCGGCGCAGGGCCTCGTGGCCGCGGCGGATCGTGCGCTCCACCAGGCCCGGCTCGATCCGGGCGACGGCGTCGAGCAGCCCGACGTGGGTGGTGACGTGGATGACCTTGATGCGCGGCGTGGTGAGCATCATCGACACCTCCTGCACGCCGAAGAAGTGGGCCAGCAGCTCGGTGTGGCCGGGGAAGCGGTGACCGCCGGCGTGCAGCGCGGCCTTGTTCAGCGGGGCCGTGCAGATCGCCTGCACCTCGCCGCGCCCCGCGAGCTCGCAGGCGATCCGCACGTACTCGTGGGCGGCGTGGCCGGCGGCGGGCGACACCTCGCCCCACGGCAGGTCGGCGGGCAGCAGGTGCGGGTCCACGACGTCGATCCGCCCCGGGGTGAACGCGGCGTCGGCGGGGGAGCCGACCTCGACGACGTCGACCTCGACGCCGAGCGCGTCCGCGGCCAGCCGCAGCCGGTGCGCGTCGCCGACGACGAGGGGCCGGCCGGCGGTGAACGCCGCCTCGTGCACGAGGGCGCCGACGGTGACCTCCGGGCCGACGCCGGCGCCGTCGCCCATCGTGACGGCGACGACGGGGCGGGGGTCGGGGGTGCTGCTCACGGTTCCTCCAGGTGCGGGGTGCTCGGGGTGCTCGGGGTCGTCGCGGTGCGGGGCGCGCGCAGCCGCCGCAGCAGCCGCACGAGGTCGTGCAGCTCGCCGGGGCCGCCGAAGCTGCCGGGTTTCGTGGCGACCAGGCGCCCGTCGCCGGTGAGGCCGGCGACGGCGCCGTGGGACAGCTGCGCCACCGGGTGCAGGCGGTCCACGCCCAGCCGGACCAGCACCGCGCGGGCGGTCTCCCCGCCGGTGAGGACGAGGTCGCGCGCGCCGGCGAGGGCGACGGCCCGCCCGGCCAGCCGGGCCGCGGCCGCGCGGGGGTCGGGGTGGGTGCCGGTCAGGCGCAGCACGAGGGGGTCGGCGCCCTCCGGGGGCGCGGCGCCGCCGGGGGCGCTCGCCGGGTCCACGTCGAGGACGGCGGCGCCCGGGAGCCCGAGCAGGTGGGCGGTCTGCGCGGCCGTGGTCGCCGAGGCGCTGCCGGCGACGACGACGGTGCCGCGCGCGCCCGGGGCGGGTCGCGGGGGCGGGGGCTCCGCTCCGGTCCCGCCGCCCGTCGCGGCGGCCCCGTCGACCAGGGCGCCCACGAGGGCGCCGACGAGGGCGGCGCTGCCGGCCAGGGCCGTCCGCGTCCCGCCGGCGGCCAGCGCGGCCGCCGCCCCCGCGACGGCCGCGAGGTCGGCGTCCGTCTCGGCGTCGGCGACGACGACCCGGCCGGTGGCGGCGGCGCGCGCGAGGAGCCGGGGGAGCCCGTCCGGGGCGCGGACGTCCGCCAGGCCGGCGGGCAGCACGGGTGTGCCCGTCAGCAGGTCGACCACGCGCACCGGCGCGGGGCGGGGTTCCAGGTGCCACAGGCCCGTGGCGGCCAGCGGGACGCCGTCGACGAGGGGGACGCCGTCGACGACGGTGCGCCGCAGGGCGGGCAGCGCGCCCGCCACGACGACGACGAACCCGCTGCGGTGCAACGCCTCCACGGTGGCGCCGACGTTGCCGCGCCACAGCGAGTCGAGCTTGACGGCCAGCGGGCCGTCCGGCGCGAGCGCGGTGAGCGCGCCGGTGAGGGCGGCGCGCACGGCGTCGGCCGTCGCGGTGCGGTGGTCGAGGTCCACGACGGGCGTCCCGGCGCGCGGTGCGGTGCCCGCCGCGGGCGCGCCGAGCAGGACGGTGCACGGGTGCCCGCGCTGCAGGAGCAGCCCGGCGACCTCGGCCGCGCCCGACAGGTCGTCCGCCAGGACGGCGCCGAGCGCTGCGCGCCGCGGTGCGAGGGTCGGCCCGGTCCCGGCCTCAGCGGTCACGGCGCAGGCACCTCAGGCGGTTCAGGGGGACTCCCGCGGGCGGTCGGCGCCACCGGCGTCGGTACCGGCGGCGGGTGCCCCGATGCTCGCACGGCCGTCACCGGCCCGCGGGGCGGCACCCGGGGCCGGTGCTCGGGCGGGCACCGCGGAGCCCGCCTCAGCGGCGCGCGGGTGGTGCCACCACCGACTCCCCGCCGACGAGCTGCGCGGCCAGGGCGAGCAGCTCCTCGTCGGACACCTCGCGCGAGCGCAGCTCGCGCAGGGCCGCCGCGTAGTGCTCGGCCGGGGCGTAGAGCTCGAGGGCGATGCCGTCCGGGTCGCGGAAGTTGAGGTGGTGACCGAGGGGCATGTCCTGGACGGGGCTGTGCGGGACCCCGTGCTCGCGCAGCCGCCGCTCCCACACGAGGAGCTCCTCCCGCGAGGACGCCGCGAGCCCCAGGTGGTCCAGCCCGGTGGTGAGCTCGCTGAAGGGCTGTCCGCTGGCGCCCGGGGGGCGCAGGAGGCCGATGGTGAACCCGGTCCCCTTGTGCAGGCAGACCCGGCCGTGCCCGAAGTCCAGGACCGGGGTGAAGCCGAGGACCGCGGTGTAGAAGGCCTGGCTGCGGTCCAGGTCGGTGACGGTGAAGGTGACGTGGTCGATCCCCGCGAACGCTGCCATGTCCGCTCCTGACGGTGGAGAGCTGCGCTGCCGCCCAGGACGGCTCCGTCGCTGGACGCTGAAAACCTATCAGCGATAGGATCCGGGTGTCGAGGGGAGGACCGTGACCGGGACGCGGGGGGCGCGGGACGCGCGGCGGCGGGAGCGGCTGGACCAGGTGCTCGCCGCCGCGTGGGCCATCGCCCGGGAGCAGGGGCTGGCGGCCGTCACGCTGCACGAGGTCGCGCGGCGGGTCGGGATCCGGCAGCCCTCCCTGTACTCCTACGTGGACTCCAAGGCGGGCCTGTACGACGCGATGTTCGCGCAGGCCTACCGCGAGCTGATCGACCACGTCGCCGCCGTCCCGCGCGACGGCGACCCGCGGCGGGTGCTGCTCGCCGCGTCCCGGGCGGTGCTCGACTTCGCCGTCGCCGACCCCGCCCGCCAGCAGCTCCTGTTCCAGCGCACCGTCCCCGGCTTCGCGCCGTCGGCCGGCTCCTACGCCCTGGCCGAGCGCTTCCTCGCGCAGGTGGTGGTGCTGCTGCACGACGCGGGGGTCGAGGACCCCGCCGACGTCGACGTCTACACCGCCCTCGTCGCCGGGCTGGGGGTGCAGCAGATCGCCAACGACCCCGGCGGCGACCGCTGGACCCGCCACCTCGAGCGGCTCCTGGGGGCGTTCCTGCTGGACCGCGACACGAGGAGGACACCGTGACCGCACCGACCGGCGCCGTGCCGGCGCTGGACGTACCGCCCGTCGGCCACGAGGAGGCGATGGAGCTCGCCCGCGTCGAGGACGAGCGGCTGCTCGACCTCCTGCGGACCCTGACGCCCGAGGACTGGACCCGCCCCACCGACTGCACGCGCTGGACGGTCCGGGAGCTCGTCCAGCACCTCGTCGGCTCCGCGGCCGCGCAGGCCTCGCCCGTCGAGATGGTGCGGCAGGTGCTGCTCGCCCGGCGGCTGCGCGGTCAGGTGGAGGCCGCGCACTGGGTCGACGAGCTGAACGAGGCGCAGGTCCGCCGCACCGCCGGGCTCGGGGTCGCCGACGCCGCCGAGCGCTGGCGGCGGACGTCGGCCGCCGCGCGCCGCGCCCGGCGCCGCCTGCCCGCCCCCGTCCGCGCGCTGCGCGTCGTCGACCTGGGCGAGGCGATGGGCACCCGCATCGGCCGGCAGCGGCTGGACTACCTGTTCGACACGGGTTTCACGCGCGACACCTGGATGCACCGCGTCGACCTGTCCCGCGCCGTCGGCCGCCCGTTCGTGACCACCGCGGGGCACGACGGGCGCATCGTGGCCGGCATCGTCGCCGAGTGGGCGCGCCTGCACGACGAGCCGTTCACCCTGCACCTCGGCGGACCGGCCGGCGGTCGGTACACCGCCCGCGGCGGCGGCGAGCCGGTGGAGCTGGACGCGGTGGAGTTCTGCCGGACCCTGTCCGGGCGCGCCGTCGGTCACGGGGTCCTGCGGCACGCTCTGCCGCTCTGAACGACCCGCCGCCGCGCGGGTGCCACGACGCCGGCGCGGCGGCCGCCCGCCCTCAGGCCGGCACCGCGTCGGCGGCCGCCTCCAGCTCGGCGACGACGAGCTTGCGCATCCCGAGCATCGCCCGCACGGCCCGCTCGGCGCGGGCGGGGTCCGGGTCGGCCCGCAGCTCCAGCAGCCGCCGCGGCACGACCTGCCAGGAGACGCCCCAGCGGTCCTGCAGCCAGCCGCAGCGGCTCTCCTCGCCGCCCTCCAGCAGCGCGTCCCAGTACCGGTCGACCTCGGCCTGGTCCTCGCACAGCAGCTGGATCGAGAAGGCCGGGGACAGCGCGTACGCGGGGCCGCCGTTCAGGATCAGGTACTCGCGGCCGGCCAGCGTGAACGAGACGGTCAGCGCCGAGCCGTCGGGGTTGCGCACCACCTCGGTGATCTGCGAGTCCGGCACCAGGGACACGTACCGCTCGGCGGCCTCCAGGCCGTCGGTGTCGAACCACAGGCAGGGCAGCGTCGTCGTGGTCATCGCGGGTCTCCTCCTCGCTCGGGCGGGTCGTCGAGGAGTTGACCCGCGCGGGCGGCGGGACTCACCGGTCGGTGGCCGCGGGCGGCTCCTCCTCGGGAGGTCCCGGCGCGCTGGCGGCCCGTGGCGCTGCGAGGGTGGGTCCATGAGCTCCGTCCCCGACTTCTCGCAGGCCCCCGCCGCCGCAGCCGTGGAGCGGGTCAGCCCGCCGGGCGGTGAACCGCTCACCGCCGCCGACGCGGCCTCGGGCACCGCCGGCCTGACGACCGAGCCCGAGCCCGAGCCGGAGGCCGAGCCCGAGCCGGAGCCCGAGCCCGAGCCCGAGGCCGAGCCCGACGCCGAGCCCGACGCCGAGACCGACGCCGAGCCCGGCACCACCGCCGGGTAGGACACCGGGACGTGAGGTCCGCCCGGCGTCGGCGATGTCGCCGGTGCCGATCCGCCGCCGCGGGACCCGGCGAGGGGCGCGGGCCGGGGCCCGGAGGAGCCTCGGCCCGCGCCCGGTCGTCAGCCCACGTCGCCGAGGAGGCGGCGGAACCGCTCGGTCAGGTCGGTGCGCGCCCGTTCGGTGAGCCGGTCGGCCCGCCGAGGTCCCTCCAGCCGGGACAGGCCGCGCTCCAGCGCCGAGACCGCCGGGCCGCTCCGCCCGGCCCGCAGGTGCCGGTCGGCCTGCTGCAGCGCGGCGCGCAGGTGCTCGGCGACCGGCCCCGCGACGTCGCCGCTGCCGGTCCACCCCTCCAGGACGGCCAGCACCGCGGCCGCGTCGGCCGGCCCCCCGACGGCGATGTCCGTGCGCTGGGCGGGCAGGTCCGCCTCGTCGCCCAGGTAGAAGCTCGCGAAGCCGACCTGGTCGTAGCCGTTGTTCTTGTTCGCCACCCCGTTGCGGTACATCGGGTCGTGCATGAGCGTGCGGATCCCGTACTCGGTCGGCGCCAGCGTCGTGACGACGGCGAGGCGGTTCCCGCTCGCGCGCAGCACCAGCTCCTCGCGCCAGTCGCCGAGCAGGTCGGCCTTCAGCGTGGGGGTGCCCTTGTTGCCGGTGGAGACCAGCCCGGTCTCCAGGTACGGGGTCGCGGCGAAGGTGAGGTCGTCGACCGCGTTGACCGTCGCGCCGTTCACGGCCATGTGCGTCAGGCCGCCGCCGAACCAGATCGCGTTCTGCCCGGCCGCGATGCCGCGCGGGACGCCGGTGGTCGTCAGGACCTCCCCGGTGACCATGCTGCGGACCTCGGTCGTCGCGCCGGCGGACCCGGCCTGCGCGCCCGGCCAGCGGTTCGAGAAGTTCCCCGCCACGCTGCCCTCGTCGTCGCTGCCGGCGTACACCCCGTACAGCAGCGAGTCCGTCTCGACGACCTCGCCCCGCTCGTCCAGCTTCCGGCCCTCCAGCGGGTCGTAGCCGGCCGGGCCGGGCAGCCAGCCGTGGTGCCGGCCGGTGCGGACGTCGTCCAGGAGGTGCTCCTCCATGCCCGACCAGGCCCGCAGGGTGTCGTCCCGGTCGACCGGCAGGAGGGCGCCCCGGTCACCGTGCCGGAACGGCGCCCACACGTTGTCCGGGTTCGAGCGGACCTCGTCGGTGGCGAACTGGAACTCCCCGGCGACCGGGGGCACGCCGTCCCGCCCCTCGATCGTCGGCATCGTGTCCCCGTTGAGGACCTCGGGCAGGATCTGCGTGCCGTCCTCGCTCAGGCCCAGGACCATGGCCTTGAGGACGACCTCGTCGGTGCCGTCGCCGTCGAGGTCGGCGGACTTCGTGTCGTGGTTGCCGCGGTTCTGGTAGTCGTACGCGCTGCCGCCGAGCGACCAGTACCGCGGGTCGGCCGAGTCGAAGCTCGCCTGCAGGCTGACGCGGCCGTCGGCGAGGGTGAACGCCGCCAGTGTCGTGCGGTGGTAGTAGCCGCGCTGCGAGACGGCGGACTTCCGCTCGCCGTCCAGGCTGGCCACGACGCCGACGTAGCGGTTGGCGCGGTTGCCCTGCGCGTCGCCGTAGGAGGCGGGCTTCCAGGGGTTCTCCAACCAGTACGCCTCGCGCTCGGCCATGACCTGCGCCTTGTAGTCCTCGGCGGAGCTGCCGACGCCGGGGCCGGGGAACGCCAGGTAGGAGTAGTTGCCGCGCTGGGTGGCGGGCGTCATGGCCCAGTCCTGGCCCTCGGCGCCGCCCTCGTACGGGAAGGGGTAGCGGGCGCTGTCCACGAGGACGCCGGAGCGGGTCGCGGCGTCCCACTCGAACGCGGAGAAGAACTCCTGATCGTCCTTCGCCCGGCCGATCGGCCCGACGTGGTACGTCTTGATCCACCGCTTGAGCGCCGGGTCGTTGGGCCCGTCGTTGCCGCCGCCGGCCGTGGGGCTGCGGTAGGAGATCGTGAAGCTGTTCAGCAGCGACCACCAGGTGTCCAGCGCCTGCACGTCGCCGGTGGCGAAGTGCTCCGCGAACGCGTCCGTGGTGGCGTTCAGGCCCTCCTCGCCGCCCACGACGGTGCCGGGCGCGTCCGGGTAGACGACGGACTGCGTCGCCTCGTCCCAGTTGCCGATCCGCGTGCCGAGCGCGGTCTTGAGCATCAGCTCGCCGCGGCCGTCGCCGTCGAAGTCCTCGGCGAACAGGACGGTCTCGTGGTCGTTGGCCGCCCGGACGTTGTAGCCCATGTCCACGCGGAACAGCAGGGTGCCGTCCAGCTCGTACACGTCGACGTACTCGGGGGCCGTCGTGGTGCTGCTGCCGCTGTAGATCGGCTCGGAGTACATCGGGTCGACCTGGGTGCTGCGCCACTTGACGACGATCTCGTACTCGCCGTCGCCGTCGAAGTCGGCCACCGTCATGTCGTGGGTGGAGTAGGGCGCGCTCATCGAGGTGTGGACGGCGCCGTCCGCGGTCCTCGCGTAGGGCAGCGAGGTGCCGGAGTCCAGGTTCTCGACGTAGCGGACGAACTCCGCCTCCAGCTCCGCGTACAGCGCGTCGGTGACCTTCCCGTCGACGAGCCCGTCCTCCGGCTGCCACGGCGTGGTGCGGGCCGCGACGCCCAGCGCGTTGGGGGTCGTGGTGAGCGCGCCCAGCCGGGCGACCCAGTCGTCGAGCTGCGCCTGCGTCACCTCGGCCTGCTCGTCGTGCGCGACGCGGAACTCGCGCAGCAGGTCCACGTCGACCGTGTACCAGTGCTGGCCGTCCGTGCCGGGGACGACCATGTCCGCCGGGTCGAGGTCGGTGCCGGGTCCGAACCGGTTGTCGGTGCCGCGGTAGGTGAAGTGCGCGAGCGGGACGGGGTCGGGGGCCGGCTTGAGCGGGACGTAGCGGACGGCGCCGCGGCCCTCCTGCCCCGGTCGGCCGGGCAGCGCCGACAGCATCGGCACGCTCATGCCCTGCCGGGCGCCCTCGACGCCGTCGATGACCGGTGCGACCTCGTACCGGGAGGTCAGGGTGCCGTCCGGGTCCGTCCAGTTGGACGGCGTGACGTCCTCCTTGACGACACCGGGGTTCGCGGGGTGGTCGCTCTCCGGCTGCACGTCGCGGGGCTCGACCGTGGCGACGCGGGTGAAGCCCGCGCTGCCGTCGGCGCGGTACACGTTCCACGACAGGCTGTCGGGCTCGTCGCCCAGGAACCTCCAGCTGAGGAAGGTGCCGCCCTCCACCTGGGCGGCGACCAGGCCGCGGGTCAGGTCCTCGACCTGCCGCTGCCCGCTCGGCCCGCCGGGCGCGGGGTCGGCCGGTGCGGCCGCCGCCGGCGGTGACGCGGTCAGCGCGAGGGCCAGCGCCGTCACGGGGGGAAGGAGTCTGCTCAGGGGCTTGCGCACGGTCGTGCTCCTCGGTCGTTCCGCGGGCGGCGGGCGCGTGGCCCGTCCACCTCCGTCGACGTCCTGCGGGCGTGGTCCTGCGGGGGATCGGCGGGTACCGGTCCTCGGGGTCGTCCGCTCCGGTGCGGCGACGAGGTCCCCCTTCGGAGAAGCGTGTTCCGCCACCCTCGCCCCGGAGGCGTCGCGGTGTCAACGCCTGGATCGGAACGATTCAACGATCGCCGGCGCAGGACCTTGCCGCCCGCACCGCGGGGGAGGAGCCTGGGTGTCCCCGTCCGGCAGGAGGCTCCCGTGGGTCAGCTGGTGTACGCGGCGAACACGTCCCTCGACGGCTTCGTGGAGGACGCCGCGGGTTCCCTCGACTGGTCCGTGCCTGACGAGGAGGTCCACGCGTTCTGGAACGAGCGCGAGCGCGGGATCGGCACCTCCCTGTACGGCCGGCGGATGTACGAGGCCATGCGCGTGTGGGAGGACGACGACTGGCTCGCCGGTGAGCCGGACGTCGTGCGCGAGTACGCCGCGGTCTGGCGCGACGCCGACAAGGTCGTCTTCTCCACGACGCTGCAGGAGGTCACCACGTCCCGCACCAGGGTCGAGCGGCGCTTCGACCCCGCGGCGGTGCGGGCGCTGAAGGAGACCTCCGCGAAGGACCTCAGCGTGGGCGGCGCGACCCTGGGCGCGGAGGCCTTCCGGCACGGCCTGGTGGACGAGTGCCTGCTCGTGGTGCACCCCGTGGCCGTGGGCGGCGGGAAGCCCGCCCTGCCGGCGGGCGTCCGGCTCGACCTGGAGCTGCGCGAGGAGCGCCGGTTCGCCGGCGGCGCGGTGCTCCTGCGCCACGCCGTGCGGCGCACCACCTGACCCCGGGGTTCCGCCGGGCTGCGCCGGCGGGACCCCGTCACCTCCCGCTCAGGAGTCCTCCTCCAGCTCCTGCGTCCAGCGGCGCGTCGCGGGGTCGACGAAGCAGTCGACACCGGACACCTCCACCTCGACCTCGACGGTCAGGCCCCGCACCTGCTGCGCGGCGGTCGCGACCTGCTCCCGGGTGGGAGCGGGCAGCTGCGTGCACGGGTCGGTGGCGCTGCAGCCGGTGAGGACGAGGGTCGTGACGACAGCGGCCAGGACGCCGCGGGAGAGCTCCTTCACGCGGTGGAGGGTGCCAGCGCAGCGGCGACCCGCGCAGGGTTTTCCGGACGGCACGGGTCACCCCGGCGGGCTGGACCGTCCGGTGGCGAAAATCGTCGACGACCGTGGACGGGCGTCTGGTCCACTGCTCCCGCCGGGGCCGCAGGAGCCGGCCCGACAACTCCCGGGAGTCGCTGTGACGATGACGTTGCGCTTCGAGGTGTTCCCCGCCGACCTGGACCGCGCGGTCGACTTCTACACCCGCGTGCTGGGTTTCGACCTCCTGCGCGACGAGCGCGGCACCTCCTCGCCCTACGTGGCGCTGCGGTGCGGCGACGTCCACGTGGGAGCCGCCCAGCGCCCGCCGGTCGCCGCCCCGGACGCTCGCAGACCACCCACCGGCGTCGAGCTGACCCTGGAGGTCGACGACGTGGAGGCCCAGCTGGCGCGGGTGCGGGACAGCGGCTGGCCGGTGGACGAACCGCTGCAGGAGCGGCCGTGGGGACTGCGCGACTTCCGCGTCCTGGACCCCGACGGGTACTACCTGTGCATCACCTCCCGGCGGTGAGACGCCGGCCGGTGCGGCGGCGTGGTCGGCGCGTCCCGCGCCTCACGTGAACCGGCCGGACGGCAGAGCCGCCGCCCGCCGCTGCAGCGCCGTCCGCTGCGCCGCGGAGAACTCCCCGAAGGCCGCGGCGGCGATCCCGTCGCCGTCCCTCGTCCACGTCCCGACGACAGCGCCCGCGGCGACGACGACGCCGCGGAACACGCCGTTGCCGCCGGGAGCAACGCGCGGGGCGTGCTCGTCGGCCAGCACGTGCTGGCGGTCCCTGTAGCCCAGCAGGAACTCGTCGAAACCGGGCAGCAGGTGCAGGCCGCGCAGCGCGCGGCGGTGCGCGGCGACCAGGTCGGGGACGGCCGGGTCGACGAGGTGCTCGACGCCGTCCACCTCGACCACCTCGAACCCGTCGCGGACCGCGGCGAAGGCCCGCCGCGCCGTCCCGAGCGGCAGACCCGCCCACCACGCGAAGTCCGCGGCGCTCGCCGGCCCGTGCCCGCGCAGGTAGCGCGCCGCCCACCACGCCGCGGGGTCGTCGGGTGCGGGCTGCGCAGGGTGCTGCTCCTCGAGCAGCGCGAAGGCCGGCTCGGTCCCCGACAGCGGCCCCTGGCACAGCACGCCGGTCATCGACAGGTGGGACAGCAGGTGGTAGCCGCGCCCGGCGGCGGTGCCCTGCCCGGCCCGCTCGAACGCCGCGAGCAGCTGCGCGCGCGTGGCCCGCCGTCCGCCGGCGAGCAGGTCCCGGGCGACGTCACCGGCCGCGGCGACGTCGTCCTCGCCGATGCCCAGCTCGGCGCGGCGGCGCGCGCTCGCGGCCACCGCGCGGGTGGCGCACAGCGCCAGGACCGGCCGCAGGTCGCGGGCGGCGATCAGGTGGAGCGTCCCGCGCACCGGCCACGAGCGGACGACCTCCCCGGCGTCCAGGGCGCGGGTGAGGTCGTGCGCCGTGCCGGCGCCGGTGCGCAGCGCGACCGCCGTGGCCGCCGCGCGCAGGTCCTGCGCCTGGACGGCGCCGAGCCGCTCGACGACCTGCGTCGCACCGGTCCCGCGCGGGACGACCCCCTGCGCGGCCAGCCGCCACAGCCCCACCTCGCGCGCCGCCAGCTCCACCACGCCGACACGCTCCCACCGGCCCCCGACACCCCGCCGTGCGCGGTGCCGGGCCCGCCCCGGGACCGCCGACCGGTGGCGGGACCCTCCGGGGTTCAGCAGGTCCGGCCGGGGAGGGGGACGTCAGGGACGCGGAGCGGTCACGGGCCGGGAGAGCGGGTGGTGCTGCCGGGGCAGGAGCGCACCGCCGCGGACGCGGGCGGCCCGGCGCGCGGCGACGACGTCCCACGCGACCTCGTAGAAGGCCACGCGCTGGTGCTCGCCGAGGTCCAGGCGGTCCATCTCCCGGCAGGCCTCGACCACCAGCTCGTAGTCGCCGAGGTGGTGCGACGCCTGCGCCTGGACCCAGGTGCGCGCGAGCCGGCGAGCGTGGGACGTGGAGCGGTCGTCGGACACGCCGCCCAGGCTAGGGACGCGGGCGCGGGGACGCGGCCCGTTTTCCCGCCGCTCACCAGCGGCCCGTCCCGGTCCCGGGGCCGCCCTAGGCTCGCGCGGTGGACACACCGCTGTGGACCCCCTACGACGGGATGGCCGAGGCCTTCGCCCGGCACGCCGAGGACAGCCCGTACAACGCCCACTACGACCGCCCCGCCGTCCTGGCCGCCCTCGGCGACGTGACGGATCGCGACGTCCTGGACGCCGGCTGCGGGCCCGGCCTGTACGCGCAGGCGCTGCTGGACGCCGGGGCGCGGGTCACCGCCTTCGACGCCAGCGAGCCGATGGTGGACCTGGCGCGCGAGCGCGTCGGCGACCGCGCCCGCGTGGACCGGGCCGTGCTGGGGGAGCCGCTGCCGTACGCCGGTGCGAGCTTCGACGCCGTCGTGTGCGCCCTGGCCGTCCACTACGTCGACGACCGACCGGCGGCCTTCGCCGAGCTGCACCGGGTGCTGCGCCCCGGTGGCGCGCTCGTCGTGTCGACGACCCACCCGACGGCCGACTGGCTGCGGCTGGGCGGCTCGTACTTCGAGCGCGTCCTGGAGACGGAGACGTGGGGGGAGTGGACGGGACGGCGCGACGTGCGGTTCTGGCGCGAGCCGCTGTCGGCGCTGTGCGCGGCGGCCACGGGCGCCGGCTTCGTCGTCGACCTGCTCGACGAGCCGCGGCCCGCGGCGAGCATGGCGCGGCGCTACCCGGAGGACAGCGCGAAGCTGGAGCGCGAGCCCGGCTTCCTGCTGCTGCGGCTGCGCAGGCTGACCGCGCCCCTGGGCGACCTGCCCGGGGGGCGCTGAGCGGGCCCGCCCGGCAGGGGGCAGAGTGGGCGCGGGCGGCGCGGACGCCGCCCCCGCGACGACGACGAGAGGTACCGCGTGTCCACCACGTCCACCTGGCTCATCACCGGCTGCTCCACCGGCCTCGGCCGCGCTCTGGCGCAGGAGGTCCTCGGCCGCGGCGACCGCGCGGTCGTCACCGCCCGCGACGCCTCCTCCGTGCAGGACCTCGCCGACGCCCACCCGGACCGGGCGCTGGCCCTGGCCCTCGACGTCACCGACACCGCCCGCGTGGGCGAGGTGGTGCGCGAGGCCGAAGAGCGCTTCGGCGGTGTCGACGTCCTCGTCAACAACGCCGGCTACGGCTACCGCGCGGCGGTGGAGGAGGGCGACGAGCAGGACGTGCAGCGCCTGTTCGCCACGAACGTCTTCGGCCCCGTCGCCCTCACCAAGGCCGTCCTGCCGGGCATGCGCTCGCGCCGGCGCGGCACGATCGTCAACGTCTCCTCGATCGGCGCGCAGATCTGCCCGCCCGGCTCGGGGTACTACGCCGCCACGAAGGCAGCCCTGGAGGGGCTGACGGGTTCGCTGCGCCAGGAGCTCGCGCCGCTGGGGATCACCGCGTTCTCGGTGGAGCCCGGCGGGTTCCGCACCGACTTCGCGGGCCGCTCGCTGACGCAGTCCGCCGAGCCGATCGCCGACTACGCCGACACGGCCGGCAAGCGGCGCAAGGAGCACGACACCGTCCACGGCACCCAGCCCGGCGACCCGGCGCGCGCCGCGAGCGCCATCGTGCGCGCGGTGGACTCCCCGGACGCGCCGGGCCTGCTGCTGCTGGGCACCGACGCGCTCGCCGCGGCCGAGAGCATCCTCGACGCCCGCCGCGCCGAGCTGGAGGCCTGGCGCGAGGTCAGCGCCAGCACCGACTTCTCCTGAGACCCGGCCCCCCGGGCGGTGACGCTCAGGCGCGCGCCAGCCCCACCGCCCGGGGCACCAGGTCCACGACCCGCTCGACGTCCTGCTCCGTCGTCGTGCGCCCCAGCGTCAGGCGCACGGCGGTGCGGGCGGTGTCGGCGTCCAGGCCGCACGCCAGCAGCACGTGCGAGGCGTCCTCGGAACCGGCCGCGCACGCGGACCCGCTGGAGCACGTCACGCCCAGCGCCTCCAGCTCGGCCAGGACGGTCTCCCCGCCCACGCCGGGGAAGCAGAACGAGGCGTGGTGCGGCAGGCGCCGCACCGGGTGGCCCGTCAGCCGCGCGCCGGGCACCGCGGCCAGCACCGCGGCGACCAGCCGGTCGCGCAGCCCGGCCAGGCGCCGGGACTCCTCCTCGCGGGCGGCCTCGGCCAGGTGCAGGGCCACGGCGGTGCCCACGGCGGAGGCCACGTCCACGGTGCCCGAGCGGCGTCCGCGCTCCTGCCCGCCGCCGTGCAGCACGGGTTCCAGCGCGAGGGCGCCGCGCACGTGCAGGAAACCCGCCCCGCGCAGCCCGCCGAACTTGTGCGCGGAGGCCGACAGGGCGTCCACCCCCAGCGCGTCGACGTCCAGCGGCAGCGACCCGGCCGCCTGCACGGCGTCGGTGTGCAGGGGGACGCCGCGCGCGCGGCAGACCTCCGCCACGTCCGCGAGCGGCTGCACGGTGCCGACCTCGTTGTTCGCGTACATCACCGACACCAGCGTCGTGCCGCCGGTCACGGTGCGCCGCAACGCCTCCAGGTCCAGCAGGCCGTCGTCGTCGACGCCGACGACGTCGACGCGGAAACCCTCCGCGCGCAGCGCCAGCGCCGTCTCCAGGACGGCCGGGTGCTCGACCGCGGAGACGACGACGTGCCGCCCGCGCGGCGCGGCCCGCGCGATCCCCGTCACGGCGAGGTTGTCGGCCTCGGTGCCGCCGCCGGTGAACACCACCTCGCCCGGGCGCGCGCCCAGGACGCCGGCCACGACCTCGCGGGCCTGCTCCAGCGCCTCGCGGGCCTCGCGCCCGGCCGCGTGCGCGCTGGACGGGTTCGCCGTCACCCGCGTCAGGTACGGCCAGACGGCCTCCAGGACCTCCCGGCGCGGCGGGGAGGTCGCCGCGTGGTCCAGGTACAGCGGCTGCGGGTCCGCGGGCGCGCTCACGAGCCCGTCCCCGTGCGGGCCCCCACCAGCACCTCCACGTCCAGGCCGAGGTCGAGGGTGCGGGCGTTCTGCGTCAGCGCGCCCACCGAGACCACGTCGACGCCGGTGGCGGCGATCGCCCGCACGGTGTCCAGCCGCACCCCGCCGCTGGCCTCCACGAGCGCCCCGGCCGCCCGGGCGCGGCGCACGCCCTCGGCCAGGTCGGCCAGGGCGAAGTTGTCCAGCAGCACGACGTCGACGCCGGCGGCCAGGACGGCGTCGAGCTGGTCGAGGCGGTCGACCTCCACCTCCACGACCGTGGTGTGCGGGACGCGCTCGCGCGCCGCGCGCAGGGCGGCCGTCACGTCCAGGCCCTCGGCGAGCAGGACGGCCAGGTGGTTGTCCTTGACGAGCACGGCGTCCGACAGCGACCAGCGGTGGTTGCGCCCGCCGCCGGCGCGCACCGCGGCGCGCTCCAGCGCCCGCAGTCCGGGCGTCGTCTTGCGGGTGTCGGCGATCCGGGTGCCCGTGCCGGTGACCTCCTCGACGAACCGGGCCGTCAGGGTCGCCACGCCCGACAGGTGCTGCAGCAGGTTCAGCGCGACCCGCTCGGCGCGCAGCACCGCCAGGGCGGTGCCCTCCACGCGGGCCAGCACGTCGCCGGCGGCGAACCGGGTGCCGTCGGGCAGCAGGTCGTGCACGGCGGCGGTGCCGCCGGTCAGCGCGGCGGCCTGCGCGAACGCCTCGCGCGCGGCCGCGCCGCCGGCCAGGACACCGGGTTCGCGCGCGCGCAGCTCGGCGCGCGCCCGCGCGTCGGCCGGCAGCAGCGACTCGCTGGTGACGTCGCCCCACGGGGCGTCCTCGGCGAGCGCGGCCGCCACGACGGCCGCCACGGCACCGAGGGGGGCGGCGGGGGTGCTGGGAGCGGTGCTGGTCACGGGGTCCTCACGAGGGTGCGGCGCCGGGGGGAGGCCGGCGGGAAGGGGTGGTCGCGGCGGTGGTGGGCGCCGACGCTCTCCTCGCGCGCCTCGGCGGCGGCCACGAGCAGGCGCCCGGTCAGCAGCAGGGCGGCGTCCTCCAGGGCGCGGCGGTCGGGGCCGGAACCCCCGCTCGCGTCCCACGGGTCGAGGTCGGCCGGTTCCTCCTCCGGGGTGAGCAGCTTGCGCGCCACCTGCAGGCCCGCGGCCTCGCGGGCCAGGCCGGCGTGCTCCCACATCGCCGCCCGCAGGTCGCGGCGGGCGACGTGGGAGGCCTGCGCCGCAGCGGGTCCGGGCAGGTGCAGGACGTCCTCGCCGGCGGGCAGGACGAACGGCCCGCGCCCGGCGAGGACGGAGGCGGCGACGCGGCGCGCGACGACCACGGCCTCCAGCAGGGAGTTCGAGGCGAGCCGGTTGGCGCCGTGCACGCCGGTGCAGGCGACCTCCCCGGCCGCCCACAGGCCCGGCACGGTGGTGCGCCCGTCGGTGTCCGTGCGCACCCCGCCCATCCAGTAGTGGGCCGCGGGCGTGACCGGCACGGGCTCGGTGGCCGGGTCGACGCCCTGCGCCCGGCACATCGCGGCGATGCCGGGGAAGCGCACGTCGAACGGCACGCCGGTGCGGGCGGCGACACCCGTGGCGTCCAGCAGGGCCGGTCGCCCGCCGCGGGCGGCCATCGCCGCGGCCAGCGCGCGGGCGACGACGTCGCGCGGCGCCAGCTCGGCCCGCTCGTCCACGGCCGGCATGAACCGGTGCCCGGCGGCGTCGAGCAGGACCGCTCCCTCACCGCGCACGGCCTCGGAGACGAGGAACGGCTCGGGCAGCGCGGCCGCCGTGGGGTGGAACTGGTACATCTCCAGGTCGGCGACCGCGGCGCCGGCGCGCCAGGCGGCGGCCACGCCGTCGCCGGTGGCCACGGGCGGGTTCGTGGTGCGGGAGAACAGCTGCCCGGCGCCGCCGGTGGCCAGCACGACCGCGCCGGCGCGCACCCGGTGCGGGTGCTCGCGCCCGTCGGCCCCGCGCACCAGCAGGTCGGCGCCGCGCACCGCGCCGTCCTCGACGAGGAGCCCGGCCAGGCAGGCGCCCTCGAGGACGCCGGTCGCGCTGCGGCGCACCGCGTCCGCGAGCGCGGCGGCGATGACGGCGCCGGTGCGGTCGCCACCGGCGTGCAGGACGCGCGCCCGCGCGTGGGCGGCCTCCAGGCCCAGCGCCCAGGAGCCGTCGGCGGCGCGGTCGAACACCACGCCCCACTCCACCAGCCGGCGCACGGCGTCCGGCCCGGCGGCCGCCAGGACGTGCGCGGCCGCGGCGTCGGTCAGCCCGGCGCCGGCGGCCACGGTGTCCGCGGCGTGCGCGGCGACGTCGTCCGGGCCGGTCGCCGCGGCCATCCCGCCCTGGGCGCGGGCCGTGCTGCCGTCGCCGAGGGCGGTCTTGGTGGCCAGCAGGACGTGGACGCCGGGACGGGCGGCCAGCTCCAGCGCGACGGCCGCGCCCGCCAGCCCGCCGCCGACCACGAGCACGTCGCAGTCGGCGCCCGGCAGGGCGCCCGGAACGACGTCCCGCCCGGCGTCCGCGGTCACGGCACGACCGCCAGCATCCGCTCCAGCGCCGTGCGGGCGTTCCGGGCCACGTCGTCGTCCACGCGCACCCGGTTGACGACCTCGCCGCGCACGAGCGCCTCCAGCACCCACGCCAGGTAGGCGGGGTGGATGCGGTACATCGTCGAGCACGGGCACACGACGGGGTCCAGGCACGTGATCGTCAGGTCGGGGCGGGCGTCGGCCAGCCGCCGCACCATGTTGATCTCGGTGCCGATCGCGAACGACGTCCCCGCGGGCGCGGCGTCCACGACGGCCTGGATGTACTGGGTGGAACCGTTCTCGTCGGCGGCGTCGACCACCTCGGCCGGGCACTCGGGGTGCACGACGACGCGCACGGCCGGGTCGGCGGCGCGGGCGGCCTCGATCTGCTGCACGGTGAACCGCTGGTGCACCGAGCACCAGCCGCGCCAGAGCAGGACGCGCGCGTCGAGCAGGTCGTCGGCGGAGTTCCCGCCGCGCGGCTTGCGCGGGTCCCACACCGGCATCGCGGAGACGGGCACGCCCATCGCCTTGGCGGTGTTGCGGCCCAGGTGCTGGTCGGGGAAGAACAGCACCCGCTGCCCGCGCTCGAACGCCCACTGGAGCACCTGCCGGGCGTTGGAGGACGTGCAGACGATGCCGCCGTGCTCGCCGCAGAACGCCTTCAGCGCGGCGGAGGAGTTCATGTAGGTGACGGGGACGACGGGGACCCTCCCGTCGGCGTCGGGCTCGCTGCCGTACAGGGCCTCCAGCTGCTGCCAGCAGGCGGTGACGGCGTCGATGTCGGCCATGTCGGCCATCGAGCAGCCGGCCGCGAGGTTCGGCAGCACGACGGCCTGGTCGGGGCGGGTGAGCAGGTCGGCGGTCTCGGCCATGAAGTGCACGCCGCAGAACACGACGAAGTCCGCGGCGTCGCGCTGCTGGGACTGCCGGGCCAGCTGGAAGGAGTCGCCGACGAAGTCGGCGTACCGGACGACCTCGTCGCGCTGGTAGAAGTGCCCGAGGACCGTCAGGCGCTCGCCCAGCGCCTCCTTCGCGGCGCGGATGCGCCGGTCCAGCTCCTCGCCCGGCAGCAGGCGGTACTCGGCCGGGATCTGCTGCTGCACCGGCGTGGTGGCCGGGGCGACGTCCTGCCGGGAGGCGCCGGCGCCGTAGGTGGGCAGCGGCAGCGGGCGGCCCGGGGCCGCGTCGAACTGCCAGGGGCCGGTGGGCAGGTCGGGGTCGCACGTCTGCTCCTCCACCCGCCCCGGGGTGCGGGCGAGCAGCGCGATCTGCGTGGGGACGGACGCCACGGCGTACCTCTTCTCGTCGGGCCCGGCGGTGCCGCGGGCTCTCGGGGGGACTGCGGGAGTTCGTGCGGAGGGTTCAGGCGAGCGGGCCGGCGGGCGCGAACGGGCCCGCCGACCCCTCGGGCACGACGGCCCGGTACAGCTCCGGCGGCCGGTGCCGCCCGCCGGACTGCCGTTCACCGGTGGCCACGACGGAGCCGGAGCGCTCCACCTGGCGGCGGAAGTTCGCCGGGTCCAGCGGCCGCTGCAGGATCGCCTCGTGGACCTCGCGCAGCTCGGCCAGCGAGAACCGCTCGGGCAGCAGGTGCAGGGCCACGTGGGCGTGCTGGACCTTCGTCCGCAGCCGCCACAGCGCGTACTGGACGACCTCGTCGTGGTCGAAGGCCAGGCCGGTGCAGTCGTCCGCCGCCGTCCAGCGCACGTTCTCCTCCTCGACGGCGTGCTCGGCGAGGTGGTTGCGCACGAGGGCGGAGTAGACGACGGACACGACGCGCTGGCCGGGGGAGCGGTCGGGGCGGCCGAAGGTGTAGAGCTGCTCCAGGTAGCTGGGGCGCAGGCCGGTCGTCTCGGCCAGGGTGCGCCGGCCGGCGTCGCTGAGGCTCTCGTCCGTGCGCACCCACCCGCCGGGCAGCGCCCACCGCCCGCCGTACGGGTCGCGCGTGCGGCGCACCAGCGGCAGGTGCACGCGGCGGTCGCCCGCGCGGTCGGGCAGGAGCGCGAAGATCACCGTGGAGACGGCGACGAGGATCGCCCGCTGCGACTGCTCCACAGACCCCTGCCACTCCCTCGCGCCCACCGGCCCCGGGCGGACCGGCCGCGGCGGGGAGTAAGGGTGGTTCTGACAACAACTGCCGGAGCAGGGTACGACAGCGCTCGCCGCGGTGTCGAGCGGTTCCGGCGACCGCGCGGCCGGCTCCCGGCACCCGGTTCGCGGGCGGCGAAACGGGGGTGACACCGGCGCCGGGCCGACGTACGGTCGGAGGACACGGGAAGGGAGGTGGTCCGGTACATGAGTTCTCATCGGACGCGTGAGGTGGCTGCCCGCTAGCAGCTGCGTGATGGACGCGGACCGCTCTGGTCGCCCCGCGCAGCGCGGCGAATCCACGGCAGTCACCGGGTCCCCGGGCGCCGGCTTCGTCCAGCCGGCCCCGTCCCGAGCGATCGGGACGGGAAGAGCCCGGGGACTTCCTCGTCCCCGGGCCCGGTCGTGCTCGTGCGGTGCTGCTCAGACGGTGCGGACGACGTCCTCGTAGGGCAGGCGCGGCAGGCGCGGGTGCGCGGCGTCCTGCTCGGCGACGCCGACGTTGACCACGGCGAGGACCTCCTGGTCCAGCCCCGCGAAGAACGCCTCCTCGATCGCCGGCGCGTCGATGCCGGTCATCGGGCCCGCGTCCAGGCCCAGCGCCCTGACGCCGATCACCAGGTAGGCCAGCTGCATGGCCCCGTTGAAGACGGCCGTGCGGTGGCGCGGCTCGTCGTCGGCGAACAGGTCCCGCGCGCCGGGGAAGTGCGGGAAGACCTCCGGCAGGCGGTCGTGGAAGTTGCGGTCCGCGGCGACGACGACCGACAGGGGCGCGCGGCGCACCTTGTCGCCGTTGCTGCCGGCCATCATGGTCGCCAGGCGCTCGCGGGCCTCGGGCGTGCGCACCAGCAGCAGGCGCACGGGCTGGGTGTTCATGCTCGTGGGCGCGTACTTGACGAGGTCGTAGATCGCCCGGACCTGCTCGTCGGTGACCTCCTCGCCGGTGAAGGTGCCGGCGGTGCGGGCCTCGCGGAAGAGCAGGTCGGCGGCGGCCTCGTCGAGGCGGCGGGTGTCGGTGGTGACGGTCACGGTGAGTGCCTCCGGTCGGGTGGGACGGTGCTTGAAGCGACAACATCCCACGGCCGGGAGGTGTTCCGCGCGCCGGGGCGCGCCACCCGTCCGGCCCCGGACCAGGAGCGCGGCGGGGCTCAGCCCCTGACGCGGGCGTAGTCCGCCAGGGACCGGCGGCGCTCCTCGGCGTGGTCGACGATCCGCTCCGGGTAGCCGTGCGCGTAGCCCTCGACGTGCTCCCACGGCTCGTGGGCGGCCTTCCCCGGCAGGTGGCGCAGCTCCGGCACGTAGCGGCGCACGTAGTCCCCGTCGGGGTCGAAGCGCTTGCCCTGCGTGACCGGGTTGAAGATCCGGAAGTACGGCGCGGCGTCGGTCCCCGAGCCCGCCACCCACTGCCAACCGTGGCTGTTGCTGGCCAGGTCCGCGTCGCGCAGGCCCCGCATGAAGGTGCGGGCGCCGAAGCGCCAGTCCACGTGCAGGTCCTTGACGAGGAAGCTGGCGACGATCATCCGCACCCGGTTGTGGACCCAGCCCACCGTCCGCAGCTGGCGCATCCCGGCGTCCACGACCGGGTAGCCCGTGCGGCCCTCCTCCCAGGCGCGGAAGTCCTCGCCCGGCTCGGTGTACTGCAGCGCCTCCAGCTGCGGCCGGTAGTACTCGCGCGCCGTCTCCGGGCGGTGCCACAGCACGTCGGCGTAGAAGTCGCGCCAGGTCAGCTCGTCGCGGAAGGTCCGCGCCGACTCCGCCGCCGCCTCCGAGCGCCGGTGCGCCAGCGCCGCCAGCAGCGTGCGCGGGTGCAGCTCGCCCCACTTCAGCGCGTGCGACAGCTGCGAGGTGCCGTCCAGGTCCGGGCGGTCGCGGTGGTCGGCGTACTCGCCCAGGGCCGACGCGAGGAAGCGCTCCCAGCGGTCGTGGGCCGCCGCCTCACCCGCCGGGGGCAGCTCGACGCCGCCCGTGCCCGGCTCCTCCGGCCAGTGCGCGCCGTCCACGCCCTCCCCGGCGTCCGCCGCCCAGCGCACCCGGCCGGGGGTGTCGGCCGGCGCGGGCCAGCCGTGCGCGCGGTGCGCGCGGGCGAAGGCGGAGAAGACCTTGAACGGCTCCCCGGAGCCGTTGAGCAGGGTGCCCGGCCCCACCGCGTAGGGGGTGCCGGTGCGCACCAGCTCGCGCCCGTCGGCGGCCAGCGCCCCGGCCACGGCCTCGTCGCGGCGGCGCCCGTGCGGCCCGGCGTCGGCGCTGACGTGCACCCGTGCCGCCCCCGCGCGGGCGGCCACCTGCGGCACGAGGCGCTGCGGGTCCCCGCGCTCGACGACCAGCCGCCCGCCGAGGTCGGCGTCCAGGGCGCGCAGCGAGCGCAGCAGGTAGGTGCGCCGCACGTCGCCCGAGGGTCCCCACAGGGCCGGGTCCAGGACGAAGAGGGGGACGACCTCGCCGTCGGCGGCGGCCTCCAGCAGGGCGGGGTGGTCGCGCAGCCGCAGGTCGCGGCGGAACCACAGGACGCTGCGGCCGGCCTGGCCGGAGGGGCGCGCGCTCACGCCCGGCGACGCTAACCGCCGCCGCGCGCGCCCGCGAGGCGTGGGTGCGGCGCGGGGCGCGGGGCCGGCCGGCCCGGACCGCCGTCGGCCAGGGGTGCTGCCCGGGGGCCCCGTACCGGAGAATGGTCGTCGTGAGCGACCTCATCGACACCACCGAGATGTACCTGAAGACGGTCTTCGAGCTCGAGGAGGAGGGTGTCGTGCCGATGCGCGCCCGCATCGCCGAGCGCCTGCACCACTCCGGGCCCACGGTGTCGCAGACGGTCGCCCGCATGGAGCGCGACGGGCTCCTGCACGTGGGCGCCGACCGCCGCCTGGAGCTGACCGACGCCGGGCGCACCAAGGCGATGCGCGTCATGCGCAAGCACCGGCTCACCGAGCGGCTGCTCACCGACGTCATCGGGCTGGACTGGCCGCTCGTGCACGAGGAGGCGTGCCGCTGGGAGCACGTCATCTCCGAGGAGGTCGAGAAGCGCCTCGTCGACATCCTCCACCACCCGCAGTCCGACCCCTACGGCAACCCGATCCCGGGCCTGGAGGAGCTGGGCGAGGTCGGGCCGGCCGAGCCGTTCCGCGCCGAGGGCGTGCGCCCGCTGACCAGCCGGGACCTGGCCGGGCGCGACCTCGTCGTGCGGCGCCTGGGCGAGCCGCTGCAGACCGACGTGGACCTGCTGGCCCGCTTCGCGCGCGCCGGGGTGCGCTCGGGGGCCACGGTCGTGGCCACGAGCGTGCCGGGCGGTCTGGAGGTCGCCGTCCGCGGTGGCGGGGACGGCGAGGACGGTGGAGTGGTGAAGCTCACGACGGCCGAGGCCAACCACGTCTTCGTCGCCGAGACCGCGTGAGCCCGGCCGTTCCCACCAGCCCGTTGTCACCCGATGTTCATCGAAGGTCACGTGACGCCACCTGTTCGGCACGTCCTCGTGACCGGTGCGTGACATCGGTGTGAGCCGTCGGCTACTGTTCCCGCCGTTCCCCGGCCACTGACCGGGGAGCCCTCCCGCGGACGCCGAGCCCTGCCAGCGCGGAGAGGTCCCCCGACAGACCCATGGCAGGGACGGGGAAACCAACTTCCGGGCAGCCCCGCCTCCGGGCGGAGCGGTCCTCGGGGTGAAGCCGGCGAGAGCCGGCCGGGCGAGACTCCCGCCCGAACCCGACAGCTAACCTCGCAGGCGTCGGAGAGGCCCACACCTGTGACGACTCGCGTCCCGGCGCGCCACCGCGCGCCCGTCCGCCCCCTCACCCCCCTCACCGGTCTCGCGGAGACGGTCGGCCGCAGCGCCGGCGCCGCCGGCCGCGGTGTCGCCGTCCTGGCCGCCGCCGGGGGGCTCGCCCTCTCGGTCGCCGCCCCCGCCGGTGCCGCCCCCGCCCCCGCCGCCGTGGACGCCTCGGTCCGCACCGCGGTCAGCGCCGCCTTCGGCACCAGCCCCGTCGGCGTCGTCGCGGCCCCGGCCACCGCCGCCGCGCAGGTGGCGACCACCGCCGCCTTCACCACGGTGCCCACCCCCGCCCCGCCGCCGCCCCCGCCGCCGGCCCCCGCCGTCGTGCGCGCCGAGCGCGCCGCCAGCGGCGTCGCCCCGGCCGCGGTCGTCCCCGCCGTCGCCGCGGCGCCCGCCGTCGCGGCCGCCCCGGCCGCCCCGGTCGTCGAGCACGCGCCCGCCGTCCCGCTCGGTCAGCAGATCCTGGACGTCGCCAGCCGCTACGCGGGCGTGCCGTACGTGTACGGCGGCAGCACCCCGGCCGGCTTCGACTGCTCGGGCTTCACCAGCTGGGTCATGCGCGAGATCGGCGTGGAGATCCCCCGCACCGCCAACGCCCAGAAGGGCGCCGCGGCGCCCCTGGCCCGCGAGCACGCCGTCCCCGGCGACCTCGTGTTCTTCTCCAACCGCGGCGGTCGCGCCTACCACGTCGGCATCTACGCCGGCGACAACATGATGTGGGACGCCCCGCGCGCCGGGAAGCCCGTGCAGCTGCGCACCATCTGGTCCTCCGCCGTCACCTTCGGCCGGGTCGCCCCGGTCTGACGGACGGCCACCGGCCACCGCGTCCACGAGGCCCGGTCCCCCGCGGGGGACCGGGCCTCCGCGCGTCCCGGGGGTGGCCGGCGGGCGCGACGGGGCGCGACACGGTGTGACGTGGCTCAACCCGCCTGACTCCGGCGCCGGCCGGACGTACAGTGCGACCACGACGACCGCACGCGCGTCCGGGAGGCCCGCCATGGGTGTCACACCGCCGCACCACCATCCGGTGGTCCACCGCCATCCGGTGGTGCACGCGCGTGCCCACGTCGCCGATCTCAGAGGCGCCGTCCCCCCGGGGGACGGCGCCTCTCGTCGTCCGGGCCCCTGTGTGGAGGTGTCGATGCGCACTCTCGTGCTGAACGCCGGCTACGAACCGCTCGCGGTGGTGTCCTTCCGCCGCGCGCTGGTCCTGGTCCTCGCCGGCAAGGCGTCGGTCGTCCTGGCGGACGCCGACCCCGTCGTCGGCGCCACCGTCAGCCTGGAACGCCCCTCCGTCATCCTCCTGAGCCGCTACGTGCGGGTGCCGCGCGGCAGCGTCGTGCCCGTCAGCCGGCGCGGGGTGCTGCGCCGCGACCACCAGCGGTGCGCCTACTGCCGCGGTCACGCCACGACCGTCGACCACGTCCTGCCGCGCAGCCGCCGCGGCCCGGACACGTGGGAGAACCTCGTGGCCTGCTGCGTGCGCTGCAACAACGCCAAGGGCGACCGCACCCCGGAGGAGATGGGCTGGTCGCTGCCGTTCCGGCCCGCCGCCCCGCGCGGGGCCTCCTGGGCGGTGCGCGGCGCCGAGCAGCCCGACCCGCGCTGGGACGAGTACCTGGCCACCGCCGCCTGAGCGCTCGCCGGCCCCGCCGGGCCCCACCGGCCCGAAACCCGGTGGAGCACCGGCGGGGCCGCCCCCTAGCGTCGGGGTGCCCGGTGCTCGCCGGGGGAGCCGACGGGGACGGGGGCAGGGGTGCGCACGCTGACGGCGCGCCGGCTGGCCGGTCCGGCGAGCGCGGTCGCGGCCGCGCTGGCCGTGCTGGCCGCGGTGGGGGAGACCGTCGCCACGGTGGTGACCGGGCGGCTGGCCGCCGGACCCACCGCCCCGGCCCTGGCGCTGCTGGCGGTCCTGCTCGTGGGGGCCAGCCTGCTGGACACCGTCGGGCGCACCGTCTTCTCCGGGGTGGTCGGGCGCGCCGAGGGCCGGCTGCGCGCCGACCTGCTGGCCGCGGCCGTCGACCAGCCGCTGCCCGCCCTGGCCGAGCAGGCCGTCGGGGAGGTCCTCGACCGCGTCGACGACGACCCGCGCCAGCTCGGCGAGCTGCTGCGGCGCACCGCGTGGGAGCTGTCCCGCGCCCTGCTGCGCTCGGCGCTGGCCTGGGTCGTGGCCGGCCTGACGTGGTGGCCGGCGTGGATCGCCTTCCCCCTCGTCGCCGCCCTCGCGCTGCTGGTGGCCCGCCCGCTCACCCGCGTCGTCGCGCAGCGCAAGCTGGCCGAGGAGGTCGCCTGGACCGACCACGCCGCCCAGCTGGAGGAGACCGTCGCCGGCCGCGACGACGTGCGTTCCAGCCTCGGCCAGCCGCACGTGGTGCGCCGCTACGCCGTCCGCGCCGCGCGCGTGCTGCGGGCCGTGGCCGCCACCTGCACGGCCTCGGCCAGCGTGGGCCTGCGCACCGCGTTCGTCCTCACGGGCCTGCTCGTCGCCCTCGTCACCGCCGGCAGCGGCCTCGTCGTCGCCGGCACGCTGGACGTGGCCGCCCTCGTCACCCTGTGGCTGCTGCTGGGCGGGTTCGTCGGCGACCTCACCGAGGTCAGCAACCGGCTGCCGGAGCTGCAGGGCGGCCTCGGGGCGCTCACCCGCATCCGCGGCATGCTCGGCGCCGACGCGGAACCGCGCGGCGGCCGGCTCCTGCCGCCCGGACCGCTGGAGCTGCGCACCGAGCACCTGCGCTTCGCCCACCCGGGCGGCTTCGCCCTCGACGACGTGTCGCTGGTGGTGCCCGCCGGCACCACCTGCGCCGTCGTCGGGCGCAGCGGTGCCGGCAAGTCCACCCTGGCCGCGCTGTTCTCCCGCGCCCTCGAACCCCCGCCCGGGCAGGTCCTCGTCGGCGGGCAGGACGTCACCGCCACCGACGTGCAGGACCTGCGCCGCGGCGTCGGCGTCGTCACCCAGCGCACCGAGGTCCTGGCCGCCACCCTCGCCGAGAACATCACCCTGCTCGCCGACGTCCCCCGCGGGGCCGTGCGCCGCGCCGTCGCCGCCCTCGGCCTGGAGGAGTGGGTCGACGCCCTGCCCGAGGGGCTGGACACGCGGCTGGGCGCGGGCGGGCTGGCCCTGTCCGCGGGGGAGGAGCAGCTCGTCGCCTTCGCCCGCCTGCTGGTGCGCGACGTGCGCGTCGTCGTCCTCGACGAGGCCACCGCCCGCATGGACCCCGTCACCGAGCGGCGCGTCACGGCCGCCGCCGAGCGGCTGCTGCGCGGGCGCACCGGCCTGCTCATCGCCCACCGCCTGTCCACCACCCGGCGCGCCGACACCGTCGCCGTCCTCGAGGCCGGCCGCCTCGTCCAGCACGGCCCCCGCGAGCGGCTGGCCGCCGAGCCCGGCCCCTTCCGCGAGCTGCTGCGCGCCGCCGGGGAGGACACCGCGCCCCCGCCCGCGCCGGCCGCCACCGCCGCGCGGGTGCGCCGCGACACCCGCCCGCCCGTGCCGCCGCGCCCGAGCCTGGCGCGCAGCGTCCTGCGCGCCGTGGCCGTGCAGCCGCGCTGGGGCGTCGTCGGGGCCCTGCTGTTCTGCGTCGTGTCCGTCGTCGGCGCCTACGGGGCCGTCACCGGGTGGGTGTGGGGCCACCTGGTCGCCACCCTGCGCGACGTGCAGGGCACCGGCGAGGCGGGCACGGAGGTCGTCCTGCTCGCCGCCGGGGTCGTCGCCACCCTGCTGCTGGTGCCGCCGGCGCTCGCCCACGCCCTGCGCCTGTACCCGCAGTGGTGGTCGGCCGTCACCCTGCAGGTGCGCCTGGCCGTCCTGCGCGGGCAGACCCGCCAGCGGCGCCTGCCGCGGACCCCGCCCGGGGAGGTCGCCGCCCGCTGCCTGGACTCCGAGCGCTTCGTCCTCTACGTCGACCGGTGGGTCGACGTCGTCATCGGCGCCGTCGTCGTCGCCGTGACGGCCCTGCTGTCCGGCAGCGTCCTCGGCGGCGCCGTCGTGGCCGCCGTCATGGTCGTCTCCGCGGCCGTGTCCACCGCCGGCGCCCCCGTCGCCGGCTCCAGCGCCCGCACCGCCGGGGACGCGCGCGCCGTCTTCGGCCGCACCCTCGGCTCGGCCCTGGACGCCCTGCGCACCGTCAAGCTGGCCGCCGCCGCGCCCGGCGTCCTGGGCCACCTGGCCGCCCTCGACGACCGGCGCGTGCGGGCCTCGGTGCGCGAGCACCGCGTGCGGGCCCTGCTCGACGGGGTGCCGGGCGTGCTCGTGCAGGCCGGCATCGTCCTGACCTGGTGGTTCCACCTGTCCGGCCGCTGGGACCTGGCCACCGCCCTGCTCGTGTCCACCGCCCTGGCCGGTTCCTCCTACTACGGCACCGTCGCCGGCGCCGTGGTCACCGAGGCGCCCGTCGCGCGCACCTGGCTGCGGGAGGTGGCCGCCCTGGCGGGCACCCGCGACGTCCTCGCGCTGCCCGCGGGCGTCGACCTCGTGCGCGGGGCGGCGCCCGCGCCGGCCGCGCCCGTCAAGCAGCCGCTGCGCGAGCTGGAGCTGGCGGCCGTGGCCGCCGTCCACGACGACGGCACCGTCGGCGTCCAGGGCGTGGACCTGCGGGTGCGCGCCGGCGAGCTGGTCCTGCTCACCGGCCGCGTCGGCGCCGGCAAGTCCAGCCTGCTGTGCGCGCTGGCCGGCCTCGTCGACCACGAGGGGGAGGTGCGCTGGAACGGCCGCGAGGTCGACGACCCGCAGACCTTCCTGCGCCCCGGGCAGGTCTGCTACGTCGCCCAGGTGCCGCGCGTGCTCAGCGGCTCCTTCCTCGACAACGTCGACCTGGACCACGACCACGCCGCCGACCGCGTCCACGCGGCCTTCGACGACTCGCGCCTGGACGCCGACGTCGTGGCCGCCGGCGGGCGCGCCACCCTCGTCGGCCACCGCGGGGTGCGGCTGTCCGGCGGGCAGGTGCAGCGCCTGGCGCTGGCCCGCGCCCTGGCCACCGGCGCGGACCTGCTGCTGGCCGACGACGTGTCCAGCGCCCTGGACGCCCGCACCGAGGTGGAGCTGTGGGAGTCGCTGCGCCGGCGCGGCGTCACCGTGCTCGGGTCCTCCTCCAAGCGGGCCGCGCTGCGCCGCGCCGACCGCGTCGTCGTCCTGGACGGCGGCCGGGTCGCCGCCGTCGGGCCGTGGTCGCAGATGGAGGGCGACTGGGGGCACCTGGGCGGCTGAGCCGCCCGGTCGCGCCCGGCCCCGAACGGCCCCGCGTCCGGCGACCATCGGGGGACGCCGCCGCGCGCGCCGCCGCGGTTGGGTGGAGGCTCGAGCGGGGCGCGCCGGCGCCCGGCGGACGACGTGGAGGGCAGCGGGGACGATGAACGAGCGACCGGGGGACAAGCCCCTCGAGCAGGTGCTGCAGCAGCTGCTGCGGCAGGGCCGGCTGGACCCGGCCGCGGAGCGGGTGGCCGCGCAGGGCGTCGAGCGGCTCAAGGCGTTCCTCGGCGGGGCCGGAGCGCGCCCGGAGGCCGCCGAGCCCGTGGAGGACTCCGTCGACGAGCCGGTGCGTCCCCGGCGGTCGGCCGCGGACGCCGGCACCGTGGACGCGGAGGTCGTCGGGGTGGCCCCGGCGGCCGGGGTGCTGCGGCACACCGTCCCGCTGCTGCGCGGCGGCCACGCCGAGGTCGTCGTCCCCGAGCGCCTCACCCGCGCCGACGCCGACCGCATCGCCGCGGTGCTCGCGGCGCTCGCCGTCGACGACGACGCCTGACCACCCCGGGGCGGCGGTCGCCGGGCCGGGACGGCAGGCTGGAGCGGTGAGCACCCCGCGCGACGTCGACGTGACCGGCACCGTCCGCCTCGGTCAGTTCCTCAAGCTGGCCGGAGTGGTCGGCACCGGCGGCGAGGCCCGCGAGCTGCTGGCCGGCGGGGACGTCACGGTCAGCGGCGAGGTCGAGGAGCGCCGCGGCCGCCAGCTCGCCGACGGCGACGTCGTCGAGGTCGCAGGCCGGGCCTGGCGGGTGCGCCAGGTCGGCTGAGCCGGCGCGCCCGGGCCGCTCACACCGGCCCGGCGGGCACCCCCAGCGCCCCGAGCAGGTCGCGCACCAGGGCGGCCGCGGCCGCGTCGTCGCCGCGCACGGCGGGCGTCACCCGCCGCTCGGCGGTGGTGCGCCCGCCGTCCAGGACCAGCACCCGGTCGGCCAGCGCCACGGCCTCGGCGACGTCGTGGGTCACCAGCAGCACGGCGGGGCGGTGGCGGGCGTGCAGGTCGCGCACGAGCGCGTGCACCGAGCGCCGGGTCAGCGCGTCGAGCGCGCTGAACGGCTCGTCGAGCAGCAGCAGGTCGGGCCCGCGCACGAGCGCGCGGGCCAGCGACACCCGCTGCGCCTCCCCGCCGGACAGCGACAGCGGCCAGGCGTCCGCCAGGTGCTCCAGCCCCACCTCCGCCAGCGCCGAGCGGGCCAGCTCGCGGGAGGCGCGCGGCCCGGCGCCCAGGACCACGTTGCGCCACACCGGTTCCCACGGCAGCAGGCGAGGTTCCTGGAAGGCGGTGCCCACGAGGGCCGGCAGCACGGTGCCCTCCGCCGGGGCCGGGTCGAGGCCGGCGAGGGTGCGCAGCAGCGTGCTCTTGCCCGACCCGCTGCGCCCCAGCAGGGCCGTGAACTCCCCGGCGGCGATCGTCAGGTCCAGGCCGTCGAGCACCCGGCGCCCGCCCAGCTCGCGCACGAGGCCGCGCAGCCGCACCACGTCGCGCCCCCCGTCCGGCCCCCCGTCGACCGCTGCGGCCGGCGCGCGGCTCACGCCAGGGTCGTCACGTCGACGACGGCGCCGCCCACGTCGGTGGCGGTGGGCGTCAGCCCCTGCGCGGCGTAGAAGTCGGCGACGCCCTGCAGCTCCTCGCGGAACGCCTCGTCGGCGGGCACGACGCGCGAGGCGCCGCCCTGGGCGGCCACGGCCTCGGCGATCTCCGCGGAGGCGCCGGCGGCCGTGTAGGCGTCGACGAGGACCCGCCGGTCGGCGGCCACCGCGGCGGCCTGCTCGACGAGCGCCTCGTGCGCGGCGCGCACGGCGACGGGGTCGGCGTCGAGGAACTCGCGGTGCACGACGTGGACGGTGCGGTTGGCGGCGCCGATGTCGCGGGCCAGGGCCAGCGTGGCGGTGCCCGGCTGCGCCTGGGCGGTGGCCAGGTACTGGTCCCAGGTCGCCCAGGCGTCCACCTGCCCGCTGGCGAAGGCGGTGGCCGCGTCCGGCGGCCCCAGGTGGACGGGCCGCACGTCGTCCACCGTCATGCCCTCGCGCTCCAGCGCCAGGCGCAGCAGGTAGTCGCCGGTGCCGCCCTCGTTGACGGCCACCGAGCGCCCCGCCAGGTCGGCGAGGGTGCGCACGCCGCTGCCGCCGGTGGCGACGATGCCCTGGCTGGCGCCCTCGTCGACCTCGACGGCGAAGACGACCGGGCCGGGCCCGCCCCGCAGCGCGGCGACGAGGGCGGTGGAGCTGCCGCTGCCGGCGTCGATGCGCCGGGCGGCGAGCGCCTCGGCGGCCGGGGCGAACGCCGCGAAGGGCGTGGCGGCGCTCAGCTCGCGGCCGGCGTCGGCCAGGTGGCGCTCCAGGAGGCCGGAGGCCAGGGCGAGGCTGAGGGTGTTCTGCGTCGTCAGGGGGCCGACCCGCAGCGCCGCGGCGGCCGCGCCGGTCCCGCCGGCGCCCCCGTCGCGGGCGCAGCCGGCGAGCCCGGCGCTGAGGGTGGCGGCGAGCGCGCCGGTGAGGACGGCGCGCCGGGGCGGGCGGGCGGGGACGAACAGCACGGGACCTCCGGTCGCGGGGCGGGGGACCAGTGTCCGCGACCACCCGCACCTCACCCGGTGGCGGGGGTGCGCCAGCGCAGCAGCCGCGCCTCCAGGGCCCGCACGGCCGCGTCGGTCAGCGCCCCCAGCGCGGCGTACAGGGCGATGCACACGACGACCACGTCGGTGCGGGCGTAGGTGCGGCCGGTGGTCAGCAGGTGCCCCACGCCGCGGTCGGCGTTGACGGTCTCGGCGACGATGACGGCCACCCACGCCACCCCGAGCGCGAAGCGCAGGCCCACCAGCACCGACGGCAGCGCCCCCGGCAGCAGGACGCGGCGCACGGTCCGCCACCGGGACAGGCCGTTGACGCGGGCGACCTCGACGAGCCGGTGGTCGACGCCGCGCACCCCGGCGACGGTGTTCAGGTACAGCGGGACGGCCGTGGCGACGACGACGAGCGCCACCTTCGGCGTCTCGCCCAGCCCGAACCACAGCAGGAACAGCGGCACGAGCGCCGTGAACGGCACGGTGCGCACCATCTGCACGGGCCGGTCGACGACGTCGTGCGCCAGGCGGGACAGGCCGGCGAGCAGGCCGGCGGCCAGGCCGAGGCCGACGCCGAGGACGGTGCCGGCGGCCACGCGCGCCAGGCTGACGCCGACGGCCCCGGCCAGCTCGCCGCTGCGCAGCAGCTCCGCGGCGGTCCGGGCGAGGACGTCGGGGCCGGGCAGGGTCCGCGGGTCCAGCGCGCCCGCGGTGGCCAGGGCCTGCCAGAGGACGAGCAGCGCGAGGGTGCTCAGCCAGGGCCGCGCACCGGTCAGCAGGACCGTCCCGACCGACCGCACCGCGCTCCTCCCCGGCCGCCGCCCGCCGGCGCCCGGGACACCGTACGCAGGTGCCCGGACCCGGGTGCCCGGGCGCCGGCCGGGGAGCGGGGTCAGCCGGGCAGCGTCCAGTCCGCCACCTCGGGCATGTCGACCAGGTGCTCGACGACGTACCGCTCGTGCCGCTCGAGCTGGGAGCGGCAGAACGCCGCCAGGTCGTCCGCGCCGGGCGGCAGCCGGCGGGCGTTGTGCAGCGCGTCGAGCACGAGGTGGTAGCGGGAGGCGCGGTTGCGCACCGTCATGTCGAACGGCGTGGTGGTGGTGCCCTCCTCGACGAAACCCCGGACGTGGAACCGGTCGGCGTCGGGGCGGCCGTGGACGAGCTGGTGCACGGCGCCGGGGAACCCGTGGAAGGCGAACACCACGTCGACGGTGTCGGTGAACAGCTCCCGGAACCGCAGTTCCGACATGCCGTGCGGGTGGTCCTTCGGGCGCGGCAGCGACATGAGGTCGACGACGTTGACGACGCGGACCCGCAGCTGCGGCAGCCGCTCGCGCAGCAGCGCGGCCGCGGCCACCGTCTCCATCGTGACCACGTCGCCGGCGCAGCCGAGGACGACGTCGGGGTCGGTCGAGCCGTCGTCGGTGCCGGCCCACGCCCACGCGGAGGCGCCGCGCGCGCAGTGCTCGGCGGCCTCGTCGATCGTCAGGTACTGCAGCTGCGGCTGCTTGTCGATGACGACGAGGTTGACGCGGTCGCGGCTGCGCAGGCAGTGGTCGGCCACCCGCAGCAGGCAGTTCGCGTCCGGCGGCAGCCACACGCGGGAGACCTCCGGGCGCTGGGTGATGGCGACCTGCAGCAGGCCCGGGCCCTGGTGGGAGAACCCGTTGTGGTCGTTGCGCCAGGCGGTGGAGGTCAGCAGCACGTTCAGGCTGGGCACGCTCGCGCGCCACGGCAGCTTCCCGGCCTCCTCCAGCCACTTGGCGTGCTGGACGGTCTGGGAGGCGCTGACCATCGCGAACGCCTCGTAGGTGGCGAACAGGCCGTGCCGGCCGGTGAGGGTGTAGCCCTCCAGCCAGCCGTGGCAGTTGTGCTCGCTGAGGACCTCCATCACCCGCCCGCCCGCGGACAGGGACACGTCGCCGTCCTCCACGCGCTCGGCCCACGCCCGGTCGCTGACCTCGAACACGGCGCCGAGGCGGTTGGACTCCGTCTCGTCGGGGCAGAACAGCCGGAACGTGTCGGGGTTGCGCCGGTACACGTCGCGCAGCAGCTCCCCGAGGCGGCGGGTGGACTCCGCGCGCGCGGCGGCGGGCCGGTCGACGTCGACGGCGTAGCCGCGCACGTCGGGCAGGTCGAGGTCGCGGGTGAGCAGCCCGCCGTTGGCGTGCGGGGTCGCGGACAGCCGCAGCGTCCCGGCGGGGTTCGCCGCCCGCACGAGGTCCGTGGGCGCGCCGTCGGCGTCGAACAGCTCCTCGGGCCGGTAGGAGCGCAGCCACTCCTCCAGCAGCCGCAGGTGCGCGGGGTCGTCCTTCACCCCGGACAGCGGGACCTGGTGGGCGCGGAACGTGCCGGCCACCGGGGTGCCGTCGACGCTCTGCGGGCCGGTCCAGCCCTTGGGGGTGCGCAGCACGACCACGGGCCAGCGCGGCCGCCCGGCCGGTGCGGCCCCGGTGCGCGCCTCCTCCTGGATCCGGCGGATCGAGGTGTACGCGCGGGCGAGGACCTCGGCGAACCGCACGTGCATCCCGGGCAGGTCGTCGCCGCCGACCTCCAGCACGTCGTAGCCGTGCCCGGTGAGCAGGGACCGCACCTCCGCGGGGTCCTTGCGCCCGAGGACGGTCGGGCCGGAGATCTTCGCGCCGTTGAGGTGCAGGACGGGCAGGACGGCGCCGTCGCGGCGCGCGTCGAGGAACGAGATCCCCTTCCAGGACCCCTCCAGCGGCCCCGTCTCGGCCTCCCCGTCGCCGACGACGGCCAGCGCGAGCAGGTCGGGGTTGTCCATGACGGCGCCGAAGGCGTGGACGAGGACGTACCCCAGCTCCCCGCCCTCGTGGATCGACCCCGGGGTGGTGACCGAGACGTGGCTGGGGATGCCGCCGGGGGAGGAGAACTGCCGGAACAGCCGGCGCAGGCCCTCGGCGTCCTGCCCGACGTGCGGGAACCGCTCGGTGTAGGTGCCCTCCAGGTGGGCGGCGGCCACGAGCGCGGGACCGCCGTGCCCGGGGCCGGTCAGGTAGAGGGCGGCCTGGTCCGTCAGGCGCACCAGCCGGGACAGGTGGGCGTACACGAACGACAGCCCGGGGCTGGTGCCCCAGTGCCCGAGCAGCCGCGCCTTGACGTCGTCGGCGGTCAGCGGGCGGCGCAGCAGCGGGTCGTCCTGCAGGTAGATCTGCCCGACGGTCAGGTAGTTCGCCGCGCGCCACCAGGCGTCGAGGACGGCGAGCTCGTCGGCGTCCGGCGACGCCAGGCGCGCGCGCAGGGCGTCGTCCAGGGGGCGCGGCGGGCCGGGCACGGGCGCGGGAGCGGTGGTGGGGGTCTCGGCGGGAGCGGTGGCCGGGGCGGCGGACATGGTCCTCCTCGGTGCGGGGTCCCCAGCCTGCTCCACCCGGCTGCCGGTGGCGCGGTGGACGGCGGTCGCGGGGGTGATCACGACAGCGATCCGACCGGGTGGCGGCAGCGCCGGACAGGGCCGGAGGTCCCTGGTGCCGGGCCCGGGGCCGGGCCACCCTCGCGGGGTGGAACCGGTGGGGGACGGGTCGCGCGCGGTCGTCGTGGCGGTCGAGCACGTGCGCGCCTGCGGGGCGGCGCTGCTGTGGGCGGCGGACGAGGCCGTGCTGCGGGGGGCGACGCTGCACCTGGTGCACGTCGTGGACGAGCCCGCCACCGCGGAGGACGCCCTCGGCGCGGCCTTCGGGTGGACGTCGGCGGACCTGCTGACGGCCCGCGACGGCGCGGGCTGGGACGCGCTGCGGCGCGCCGAGGACCTCGTCCGCGCGCACCTGGACCGGGTGCCGGGAGCCGGTCCGCGCGTGCGCTGCTCGGTGCTGCACGGGGACGCGCGGCGGGTCCTGCTGCGGCTGGCCGACGACGCCGCGCTGCTGGTCACGGGGGGCCCGGAGCGGCCCGGCGCGCGGGCGGTGGCGTCCCGGCCGGGCGCGACGAGCGTCGACCTGGCCGGGCGCGCCGCCTGCCCCGTCGCGGTCGTGCGCCGCTCGCCGTCCGCCGCCCGCGGGATCGTCGTCGGCTTCGACGGTTCCCCGGCCTCGGTCGCGGCGGTCCGCTTCGCGGCGGCCGAGGCCGACCTGCGCGCCGCGGCGACGGGCGGCGCCGAGACCGTCCACCTGCTGCGCGTGTGGCAGGCGCCGCCGGACGGCTCACCCGTGGACCGGGGCCGGGCCGGGGCCGGCCGGCTGCCGCAGCAGACCCGCGCCGCCCAGGTGGCGCAGCTGCGGGCGCAGGCCGAGGCGCTGGCCCGCGACGTCCAGCGCGAGCACCCGGTGGGCGTGGAGGTGCGCCTGGTGGAGGACCGCTTCGCCTCCGACGTGCTCGCGGAGGCGGTGACGGGCGCCCGCCTGCTGGTGGTGGGCTCGCGCGGGCGCGGCGGGCTCCTGGCGGCGGTGCTGGGCTCGACGAGCCACGCGGTGCTGCGCCGCACGGAGCTGCCGGTGGTGGTGGTGCCGCGCACGTGGTCGCCGGTGCTGACCGGTGCGGCCCCGGCCGGTGGGGGCGCGCACCGCGTGACCTAGGTCCCTGGTCCGGCGGGCCGCGCGGGAGCAGGGTCGGGTCAGGACGCGGGGCCGGGGGCACCGCCGGTGCCCCGCACGGGGACCCGCGCCGGGGAGGTGGAGCGGTGAGCGTTCAGCGACCGGAGCGCCGAGTGGCCCGCGGCGCCGTCGTCGTCGGGGTCGGCGAGGTGGCCGGGTCCCGGGCGGCGGTGGCGTGGGCGGCGCGCCAGGCGGCGTGGCGCGGGGCGGAGCTGCAGCTGGTGAGCGCCGTGCCGCTGCCCGTCACGGGCGACGCGGCCAGCGTCCACCACGCCCTGCGCATCACGGAGGAGGCCGAGCGGGCGGCCCGCGCGGCGCTCGACGAGCTGTCCGAGCAGGTGCGCGCCGAGCACCCCGGTCTGGTGGTGCACCGCAGCGTCCCGCGCGACCACCCCCGGCACGCGCTGCGGCGGGCCGCGGAGGGCGCCGCGCTGCTCGTGACGGGCGCCCGGCGGCGCAGCCGGCTGCGCTCGGGAGCGTTCGGCGGCTTCCAGCTCGGCTCGACGAGCCTGTACGCCGCCTCGCACGCGCGCTGCCCGGTGGCCGTCGTGCGCGAGGACGCCCCGGTCGGCGCCCGCGGCGTCGTCGTCGGGCACGACGGCTCGCGCGCGGCGGACGCCGCCGTGGACGCGGCCGCCGCCCTCGCCCGCGCGGCCGGGACAGCGGTGCGGGTGCTGCGGGTGTGGGCCTACCACCCGGCGGGCTCGTGGCTGCCGCCCGAGGAGGACCGGGCCCGGGCGCGGGAGCTCCTCGAGGAGGAGCAGCGGCGGTCGCTGGAGGAGGTGTGCGCCCGTGCGCGCGCCGCCCACCCGGGCGTGGAGGTGACCGGCGAGCTCGTCGAGGACGCCCACCCCTCCGACGCGCTGCTGACGGCGGCCGAGCACGCCCAGCTGCTCGTCGTGGGCGCGCGCGGGCACGGGGCGTTCCTCACGGCGCTGCTGGGCTCGACGAGCCACGACCTGCTGCACCGCTCGACCGGCCCGGTCGTCGTCGTGCCCGACGCGGCCCGCGCGCACGAGGTCGCCGGCCGCCACCGGGAGGGGACGCCGGTCGCGGTCGGGGACTAACCTCGGGCGCAGCCGGGTGCCGGGCCCGGCGCAGCGACCGGGAGGGCAGCCGGGTGGGCACCGAGGAGCCGGACGAGCCGGGCGCGGGGACGGTGCGGGTCTTCCTCACCGACGACCACGCCGTCGTGCGCGCGGGGCTGCGCGCCGTCCTGGAGTCCGGCGGCCTGCAGGTCGTCGGGGAGGCCGGCTCGGTCGCCGAGGCCGTCGCGGGGATCACGATGACCCGCCCGGACGTCGCCGTCCTGGACGGCCGCCTGCCCGACGGCTCCGGCGTGGACGTGTGCCGGCAGGTGCGGGTCGTCTCGCCCGCCACCCGCACGCTGGTGCTGACCTCCTACGACGACGACGAGGCGCTGCTGGCGTCGGTGCTGGCCGGCGCGTCGGGCTACCTGCTCAAGGAGATCCGCACCACCGACCTCGTCGCCTCGGTGCGCGCGGTCGCCGCCGGGGAGAGCCTGCTGGACCCGCGGGCCGTGGAGGAGGTGCGCCGCCGCCTGCAGGACCCGCTGGCCGCCGACCCCCGCCTGGCCGAGCTGACCGGGCAGGAGCGGCGCGTCCTGGCGGCGCTGAGCGAGGGCCTGACCAACCGGGAGATCGGCCGCGAGCTGCACCTGGCGGAGAAGACGGTGAAGAACTACGTGTCCAGCGTGCTGGCCAAGCTGGGCCTGGCCAGCCGCACGCAGGCGGCGCTGTTCACCACGGCCCACCGCCCGTCGTGAGCGCCGGGACGTCCGCCGGCCGTCCGGTCAGCGGGGTGCCCGCGCTGGCGGGGGTGGGCCTGGACGACCTGCTCAGCGAGCTGCGCGAGCGCGCCGCCGCCGTGCAGCGCCACCAGCAGCGCCTCAACGGCCTCCTGGACGCGGTCGTGGCCGTGTCCGCCGACCTGGAGCTGTCCGCGGTCCTGGAGCGGATCGTCACCACGGCCACCGAGCTCGTCGACGCCCGCTACGGCGCCCTCGGCGTGCTGGGGCCCGACGGGGACCTGGAGCAGTTCCTCACCACCGGCCTCGGCGAGGACGACATCCGCGCCATCGGCGACCTGCCGCGCGGGCACGGGGTCCTGCGGGTGCTCATCGACGAACCGGAACCGCTGCGCCTGGCGGACCTGTCGGCGCACGCGCGCTCGTACGGGTTCCCCCCGAACCACCCGCCCATGCGCACGTTCCTCGGTGTCCCGATCCGCTTGCGCGACAGGGTGTTCGGGAACCTGTACCTGACCGACAAGCGGGACGGGCGCGAGTTCGGCGCCGAGGACGAGGCCGTCGTGGTCGCGCTCGCCTCGGCGGCCTCGATCGCCATCGCGAACGCGCGGCTGTTCGAGCGCAGCCAGCGCCGCAACGGCTGGCTGCACGCCGCGGGCGCCGCCACGCAGGCCGTGCTGCGCCCGGGCGCCGACCCGCAGGAGGCGCTGACCGAGGCGCTCGGCGCCGCCCGCGAGGTCGAGGACGCCGACGTGGTCGCCCTCCTGGAGGTCGCCCAGGACGCCGGTGGGGAGGGCGGCACCGCGCTGCTGGCCACCTCCACGTCGGCGCGGGCGGCCGGGCCGGGCGGGGTGACGCGCACCCTCGCGCCCGCCGCGGCCGCGCTGGAGGAGCTGCTGGCCGGGGTGGAGGAGGCGGCCCCCGTCGACCCGGCGCACCTGGGCTGGGCGGCGCGCACGGCCGCGCTCGTCCCCGTGCGCCTGGCGGGGCGGCTGCGCGCCGCGCTGGCGGTCGGCTGGCTGGAGGACGGGCCGTCGGCGGGCGTGCCCGAGCCGGTCAGCTCCCGGCAGTTCGCCGAGCAGCTCGTCCTGACCCGCGAGGTGGCCGCCGGCCATGCGCTGCGCGAGCGGATGGCGGTCCTCGACGACCGCGACCGGATCGCCCGCGACCTGCACGACCACGTCATCCAGCGGCTGTTCGCCGTCGGGCTCACCCTGCAGTCCGCGGGCGGGTCGGTCGCGGACCCGGCGGTCGCCGCCAAGCTGGAGGGCTCGATCGACGACATCGACGAGACGATCCGCGACCTGCGGCGGGCGATCTTCCAGCTGCGCGACCGGGTGGTGCGCCGCGACCCGCGCGCCGCGGTCGACGAGGTCGTGCGCACGGGCGCCGAGGCCCTGGGCCGCACGCCGGTCGTGCTGGTGCGCGGGGACCTGGCCGCCGTCCCGGCGGGGGTGCAGGAGCAGGCGCTCGCGGTGCTGCGCGAGGCCCTCAGCAACGCCGCCAAGCACGCCGCACCCCGGCGGGTGGACGTCCTGCTGGAGGTCGGCGCGGCCGGCGGCGACGACGGGGGCGCCGGTGCGGCGCACCTGCTGCTGCAGGTGGACGACGACGGCCGCGGCCTGCCCGCGGTGGCACACGGCCACCGCGGCGGCCTGGACACGATGGTGTCGCGGGCGCAGGCCCTGGGCGGCACGTGCGAGGTGGGCCCGCGCCCGGGCGGCGGGACGCGGGTGCGCTGGTCGGTGCCCCTGCCGCCCGCCTGAGGTCGCGGACCGCGCGTCAGCCGACCCGGCGGCCCTGGTCCCAGCGCCGCCAGTCGCGCTCCCACGCCGCGCTGGGCCGGCGCCGCGCCCCCGCCCCCCCCCCCGCCCCCCCCCCCCCCCCCCCCCCCCCCCCCCCCCCCCCCGCCCCCCCCACCCCCACGGCGCGCACCCCGGCGCCGAGGACCGCGCCCGCCGCGAGGGCGCCCGCGCCGGGCAGCAGGTGCAGCAGGACGGCGTCGGTGCGGGCCGCGGCCGGGGTCGGCGGGCGCTCGACGAGCTGCCCGGAGCGGTCCACCCACACCACGGGCGTGCCGGCCTGCTGCTCCGCGTAGCTGGTCTCGCGGGCCGCGGACAGCTCCGCGACGGTCAGCTCGCGCACCACCGGCTCCCCGTGCCAGGTCCAGGCGACGGTCGCGCGGGGCGCCTCCAGCCCGCCCCACCAGCCCTCGCTGCGGTGCACCTCGACCTGCGCCGAGACGGGGGTGGCGTGCGCGCGCTGCGAGGCCGCGAGCGCGGCCGCGGCGTCCCCCGCGGCCGGGGCGGTGATCCCGGCGGCGGCGGCTGCGCCCAGGGAGCCGGTGACGACCGCGCAGAGCAGGACCGCCTCGGCCAGGTGCGCGCGCGTCACCAGCGGGTTGCGGCGCCGGGCCCCCAGCGCGATGGACACGCTGGCCCAGCGCCGCGGGCTCCACGGCCGCGGCGGGTGCGCCGGGACGGGGTCGCGCGGGGGGCCCGCCTGCGGCGGGAGGGGGACGTGGGCCACGGTGACCTCCTCGTCTGGCCTCGTCTGACCTCGTCGTCGGACCCCGGCGGCCCCGCGGGCGGCGGCCACCGGCCCGGACGGCGTCGTCCGGGTGCAGGGATCGTGCCTCGCGCGGGGCGCGCGCGCCAGGGGTTCGCCCGATCCGGGCGGGGGGACCTTCGGCCCTCCCGCGCGGGGACCCGCGCGGGGACGGTGGTGTGGTGACCGACCTCGCAGCCCTCACCCCCGCGCAGTGCCGCCGGCTGCTCGGGGAGCGCGGCATCGGGCGGGCCGTCTACACCGAGCACGCGCTGCCCGCGGTGGCGACGATGAACTACGCCGTCGTCGGCGAGCGCCTGTGGTTCCGCACGGCGCAGGGCACGGCCCTGGAGCGGGCGGTCGACGACGCCGTCATCGCCTTCAACGCCGACTCGGTGGACGCCGCGCGCCGCAGCGGGTGGAGCGTGACGGTCTCGGGGCGCTGCCGCCGCGTCACCGGCCCCGAGCCGGAGGCCGTGCGCACGGCCCTGGACACGTGGGCGCCGGGCGTGCGCGAGGTCCTGTTCGCCCTCGACCTGGCGCACGTGACGGGCCGGCGGATCGGCCCGCCGGAGCTGGCCAGCGCCTCCTGACGCCGCCCGTCCGTCGCGCCCGGCGCGTCCTCAGGGGCGGGCGCGCGGGACCGGCTGGTCGTAGGAGACGTGCTCGTCGGTGGCGCTGACCCGCACGACCCCGGGGACGGTGCGGGCCAGCACGGCGGCGATGCGGTGCTGCGAGGCCTCCGCGGGGCCGTCGAGCGTCACCACGCCGTCCTCCACCTCGACCGTCCACGCGGTGCCGGGCAGGTCGTCGGCCAGCCGCGCCAGCACGGCCGCGCGCACGTCGTCGTCGGCGTGGGCGACGGTGCGCAGCACGTCGCGCCGGGCGAGGACCCCGACGAGGCGGCGGCCGTCCAGCACGGGCACGGCCTTCACGGACCGGTCCAGCATCAGCTCGGTGGCGTCGGCCAGGTCGCCCGCCGCGTCGACGGTCAGCGGGCGGGTCGTCATGACCTCGGCGACCAGCCGCGGCGGCGGCGCGCCCTCCTCGGCGACGTCCTCCCGGCTGGACAGGTGCGCGCGCGGGTCGCGGCCGACGCGGTCGCGCAGCAGGTCGGACTCGCTGACGATCCCGACGAGGTGCCCGTCGCCGTCGAGCACCGGCACCGAGGAGATGCCGTGGTGCAGCAGGACGCGGGCCGCGTGGGCCACGTGGTCGTCCTCCTGCACCGTCACCACGGGCGTCCTCATCGCCTCCCGCACCAGCACGGCGACCACCTCCCCGGGTCCTGCCCACCGCCTCGCCCGCGCAGCCCGCGCTCGCTGCGGGGCGCCGGGCCGATCATCCCGCGCGCGGGGCCGTCGCGCCAGGCGCGCCGGGGTCGTCCGGCCGCGCTCAGCCGCCGCCCGCCGCGTCGCGGGCCAGCAGGGCCAGGTGCAGCGACAGCCGCGTCTCGGGGTCGTCCAGGGGCCGGCCGAGGCGCGCGCGCAGCCGCTCGACGCGGGCGTAGACGGCCGGGCGGCTCAGGTGCAGCCGGCGCGCCAGGCGGGTGGCCGACCCGCCCTCCTCCAGCCACGCGCGCAGCAGCTCCAGCTGCTCCCCGGCGTCGTGGCCGTCCGGGGCGCCGGGGCCGCCCGTCAGCAGCGGGGACAGCTGCTCCTCGACGTAGGCGGCCAGGCGCGGGTCGCCGCGCAGCCACCACAGCAGCCCGCGCGCGCCGAGGTCGGCGGCGCGGTGGACGGTGCCGGGGACGCGGTGCGGCAGGCCGGCGGCGGCGCGCGCCACGTGCACGGCCTCGGCCAAGCCCTCCCCGGCGGCGGCCAGGGCGCCCGCGGCGCCGGTGCCCGCCGCAGCCACCACGGGAGCCCCGCCGGGCGGGGCGGCGGGCGCGCGCCGCCGCACCTCGCGCAGCAGCTGCGCGGCGAAGCGGTCCGCGGCCGCGCGGGCGGGGTCGTCACCGGCGCCGCCGCCGTCACCGGGAGCCTCGGCGGGCACGGCGAGCAGGACCCCGACCAGGCGCGGGCCGACGACGCCGGACAGCCCGCCGGTGCGCCCCCGGGCCAGGACGGCGGCCACGGCGTCGGCGACGGCGCCCGGCTCGGCGGGCGGGGGCGCGTGCACGGCCAGCGGCACGTGCCGCGCGCGGGCGGGCAGGCCCAGCGCGCGGGCGCGGGCTCGCAGGTCCTCCTCCTCGGACGCCCTGCCGCGCAGCAGGTCCCGCAGCAGCCGGGCGGCGGCGTGCTGGGCGGGGTCACCGGCGCCCGGGTCGAGCAGGCGGGTGACGGTGAGCGCCTCGGCGGCGCGCGCCAGGACGAGCCGGACCTGCCCGGGCCCCGCCGGAGCGAGGACCCCCGGCGCGGGAGGGACCACGGGTGCCGCGACCGGCTCGGCGACCCGCTCGGGCACCACGAGCCGTCCCCAGCGGGCGCCGACGGGCCCGACGGGGGCGGTGGGCCAGCCCTCCAGCGCGTCGGCGCGGCGCGAGCGCGCCGGCCAGTCCCGCAGCGCGTCCGCGGCGGGCGCACCGGCGTGGGCGACGGCGTGGTGGCCGGGGTCCTCCAGGACGACGACGCGCCCGGTGAGCGCGGCCGCCCGGTCGAGCACCTCCTCGACGGTGCCGCCGCCGGTGGCCAGCGAGGCGAACGCCTCGTGCACGCGCTCGGAGAAGCGCAGCCGCTCGTACTGCTCGTGCAGCACGGTGGCGTGCACCTGCTCGGTGACGGCCACGAAGCGCACCGCGCGGGTCAGCTCGACCAGCGGGAAGCGGGCCTCGCGCGCGGCGCCGACGAGCGGCGCCGGCAGCCGCGCCAGGTGGCGGCCGAGCTCCACGACGAGCGCGACCGCGCCGGCCTCGCGCAGCGAGGCGACGTACCCGGCGGCGTCGAAGCCGGGCCCGCCCAGCCCGATGCCGGTGGACAGCAGCAGCTCCCCGCCGCCCAGCAGCCCCGTCAGGTCGGTCTGCTCGGTGACGTGGACCCAGCGCACCGCGGCGCCCAGCCCGGGCCCGCCGACGAGGAGGCGCGGGTCCCCGGCGGCCACGACGGGCAGCGCGAGGACGTCGGCGACCGTGAGCGGCACGGCGCGACCCTAGCCGGGCGCCCTGACGGACCGTCGGCTCTGAGCCGATCGGCATGACACTCCGTCGCTGGGCGCGGGGCGGGTGGGGGAGGAGGGTGGGAGGAGGAGCTCCGAGCCGTCCGGCGAGCCACCAGGAGGAGACGTGACCGTCACCGAGCAGCCCGGCGCGGCGAGCGCCCCCGCCAGCGGCAGGTCGCAGCGGTTGTCGCAGACCGCCCGCGACCACCTGTGGATGCACTTCACGCGGATGGGCGCCTACCGCGACAAGGCGGTGCCCGTCATCGAGCGCGGCCAGGGGTGCCGGCTGTGGGACACCGACGGGCACGAGGTCCTGGACGGCCTGTCGGGCCTGTTCGTGGTGCAGGCCGGGCACGGGCGCGAGGAGCTGGCCGAGGTGGTGGCCGAGCAGGCGCGCAAGCTGGCGTTCTTCCCCGTGTGGGGCTACGCCACCGAGCCGGCCGTGGAGCTGGCCGCCCGCCTGGCCGGGTACGCGCCGGGGGACCTGAACCGGGTGTTCTTCACCACCGGTGGTGGTGAGGCCGTCGAGAGCGCGTGGAAGGTCGCCAAGCAGTACTTCAAGCTGACCGGCAAGCCGATGAAGCACAAGGTCATCAGCCGGATGACCGCCTACCACGGCACCCCGCAGGGGGCGCTGGCCATCACGGGGCTGCCACCGATGAAGCAGGCGTTCGAACCGCTGGTGCCCGGGGGCTTCCGGGTACCGAACACGAACGTCTACCGCGCGGAGCGGATGGGTGCGCCCACCGACCCGGTGGAGTTCGGCCGCTGGGCCGCGGACCGGATCGAGGAGGCCATCCTCTTCGAGGGGCCCGAGACGGTGGCGGCGGTGTTCCTGGAGCCGGTGCAGAACTCCGGCGGCTGCCTCACCCCGCCGCCGGGGTACTTCCAGCGGGTGCGCGAGATCTGCGACCGCCACGACGTGCTGCTCGTCTCCGACGAGGTGATCTGCGGCTTCGGCCGCCACGGCACGATGTTCGCCTGCGAGAAGTTCGGCTACCAGCCGGACGTCATCACGTGCGCGAAGGGCATGAGCTCCGGCTACGGGCCCATCGGGGCGATGATCACCACGGACCGCGTGATGGAGCCGTTCCTGGAGGGGAGCACGTGGTTCCCGCACGGGTACACCTTCGCCGGCCACCCCGTCTCGGCGGCCGTGTCCCTGGCGAACCTGGACCTGTTCGAGCGCGAGGGCCTGAACCAGCGCGTCCTGGACAACGAGGCCGCCCTCGGCGCGACCCTGCGCCGGCTGCTGGACCTGGACATCGTCGGCGACGTGCGCGGCGACGGGTACTTCTGGGCCGTCGAGCTGGTCAAGGACAGGGCCACCAAGGAGACGTTCGGGCCGGCCGAGCGCGAGCTGCTCGTCAAGCAGTTCCTGCCCGGGGCGCTGTTCCGCAACGGCCTGTACGCCCGCCCGGACGACCGCGGCGAGCCGGTGGTCCAGGTGGCCCCGCCGCTGACGGCGGGGCAGGCGGAGTTCGACGAGATGGAGTCCGTGCTGCGCACGACGCTGCAGGAGGCGATGACCCTGCTGTGAGGGCCCCGGGGGGGGGGGGGGGGGGGGGGGGGGGGGGGGGGGGGGGGGGGGGGGGGGGGGGGGGGGGGGGGGGGGGGGGGGGGGGGGGGGGGGGGGGGGG